>CAYUHW010000068.1:2325-8002 GCA_964444605.1 uncultured Christensenella sp.
TCGCGCTACACTGGCAGTGTAGAGATCACCGGTTCGAATCCGGTAAGCTCCACCAGTTTCAAACCACTCTTCGGAGTGGTTTTTTTATTGATTAAGTTCACTGTTCTATGGTATACTTTTTTCACCTATATTCTTGAAAGGAATGTTCAAGGAGAATAACAATGGAAATTACGATAGGCGCATTGCAGGAGTATTTGGCTAATCGCTATTGCGGCTGGGCTAACGAACAAGGCATGTTCATGAAGTTGGCAGAAGAGCTTGGTGAAGTTGCAGAGATCTTAAACAAACGGGCGGGACGCAAGGCATCAGAGGAAGATGACCTGCAAATGCAATTAGGAACGGAACTGGCAGACATGATACACTATATCGTCGCCATTGCTGCCATCAACAACATTGATCTAACGAAGACTATCATCGAAAAAGACAAAAAGGCTTCCATCAAATATAATCATGCTGTCAATTTGGAAACCTTTTTGAAGTCGCATTGAGAAAGTGCTTACTTTAAACTGAAGACATCTAAGGATATAAATCAAGGCCGTTAAAAAGCGGCCTTGTTTATGCATGGGGTGAGACAGTTTACGCTTCTTTGTTTTTCTCTTTTTCTTCTATGCTAAGCAAAGTATCCATCATGCGCACCACATAGTCCGGAGGCGTACGGTTTCCTGCATGCCATTCCTGTATGGTGCGGTAAGGAATGTCGAAATGCTTTGAAAGCTGTGTTTGGGAAAGTCCATACTTTGCGCATATTTCTTTAACGGTCATTATGGGTCTCCTCCTTCATGATAAAGCTGAAATAGCTTCCGTCAGCGCCTTGGCAATCTGATGCAGAGGCAAAGACGGCACTCCCTCCCCTGCCTGCTCAGGCAGAAAAGGAACATGGATGAACCCTATGAGGGTCTTGGTTCCTGCATAGTGATGCAAAAGTGTATAGAGCACATCGTTGCACACATAGGCTCCGGCTGAATAGGACAGGGCGCCGGAGAGACCTTTTTCACAAATGGCTTTAACCATGTCCCGCACGGGCACAGTGGAAAAATACGCCGCAGGAGCATCGGGTATAACGGGCTCGTTGACGGGTTGATTTCCTTCATTATCCGGCATGGAGGCTTCCCGCAGATTGATTCCCACTACCTCGGGGGTAACGGCTCTTCTGCCGCCAGCCTGTCCGATGCATAAAATCGCATCCGGACAAATCTCCTCTGCGGCTTTAATCACCTTCCGTGCGCCTTCTCCGAACACCGTGGGAATTTGAAGCTTCGTAAGATGATAGCCGCCAACATTCTCAGGCAGAAGCTTAACGGCTTCCCAAGACGGATTCAGTTTTTCGCCCCCAAAGGGATCAAAGCCTGTTATAAGCAATTCTTTCATTCTGTTCACCTCTTTTATATTATACCGCAAAAGAAATGGGGGTGCAACAACGTTGATTGGCAAGAATCAGGAAGAAAGGTATACTTTTTGTAATTAGAAAGCAGGGATGGATACGGGTTTGGTTTGAAAGCAAATCTATCGAATCATTCCATGCTGAAAACTGCGCTTAAATTCGTGCGGCATTTTTCAAAATTACCCCTTTACAAACGGCGAAGAATGATGTATAATAACTTTCGTTGTGAGGGGCTTTAGCGAAGTTGGCTATCGCGCTACACTGGCAGTGTAGAGATCACCGGTTCGAATCCGGTAAGCTCCACCACTTTTAGACACTCGAAATTGAGTGTCTTTTTTCATGCAAGGACAAGGCCAAATCTCCCAAACCAAATCAACAAAAAAGCAAGCCGGGAAAACTTCCCGGCTTTTCTATATTGCGATTGTTTGGAATCAGAAAGGAGCATTGTCGTTTTCCGGTCTGCCAATCTCAATCATTCGCTGCTCCGGTGTAACAAATAAGCAGTGGTGACGTTCGATAGAGGCAAACAACGCATCGTACATCCGTACATCGGTAGGAATCCAAGTTAGCTTGTTTGCCACCAAGCCTGTATCATTGCCTCCTGAGGACATGTACTCCGACGTGGCAACGGTATATATGCCATTCATGTTCACGGGCGTACCATCCCGTAAACAAATACTTTGCACCTTGTGAAAGGCAGGCTTGGTGTGGTCAATGGAGACAATCAGCCCCGAATGCATTAACCCGGCATTGTTGCCGTAGCGCTCAGGCACATAGACCAGTTCAAACAGTTCCCAAATTTGCGCACCGGTTATTTCGGCTCGAAAAATGGGATCATTAAAGCCCATAACCTCCGTAATATCTTCTGCCGTAACCGTTCCAGGCTGAATGCAACCGCCGGAGCTGGTGGCATTGATATAAGCAATTTGTGTGCCCGCTGCTTCCTGTACGCTTTGAGCTAAGAAATTGCCTAGCTTTGTCTCCGAGGATAGATGCACCTCCCATGTTTCGTTTGTAGTGGTCAAAGGCTTTTCAAAAAAGTCTTTAAAGGGATCCGTAATAAAATCTGCGTGGCTCTGACAGGTTTCCTCGGGCTTAGCACTCCAGTCGGTTAACAGCACTTCGCATTTTTTATCACAAATTTTGTTGACTTCCGTATCAAAGCTCAGAGAGGCGTGGCACAGGCTCTTTCCGGAGAAGCCTCCTTTGAGTACAATGGTATCGCCGTACATGCCTGCATAATCCCCCGGGATATGCCCGCCAATACAGACATCCACGGGCGGAATCTTCTTAAGCACATCCGCAAGCTCACCGGAAATACTACCGTCATCCTCTACATAAAAGGGAATATGTGCCAGCAAAACAGTGATTTGCGCCCCTGCCTGCTGCATTTGGGGCAGATACTTTTTTACGGCTTCTACGCAGGAAAGGGCCTTGTACGGTAAAAACGAGGAGGCAGTAACCATAAAGGGCGTATATTCGGTCGTGATGCCGAGAACACCGATTTTTACCCCTTTCCGCTCCAGCATAATCCATGGGCGTGTGCCGGGAATGAGATAGCCATCCTCCTTTCGGACGATGTTTGCGCACAGAATCGGAAAATCGCTGTGAGCTATGCATGAATTTAAGAAGTCCTCTCCCCTATCAAATTCGTGATTGCCCAAGGTCATGGCATCGGTTTTTAACAGAGAGACGGACTTCACCATAGGCAAGCCCGGCCAGAATGTGGTAGAAAACTCATCCCCCGCATCCAAAAGCAACGTTCCTTGAGGATTTTTACTGCGCAACGCATTTACGGCGGCAGAAAACACGCCTACTCCGGGTGCTTTTTTCGATTTTCTCAGCCGTCCGGAAAAATCCGCATGAGCGAGAATATCCAATGTAACAATTGCCATGTGTTCCTCCTATCCCTTTGTGCCGCCCTTGGAGACACCGGTTACAATCTCTTTGCGGAAGAAGATGAACAGAATAACCATGGGGATGACCACAATGGTAGCCGCCGCCATCAATCGTTCGTAGCGGATGCCGCTGGAGGTCATAAAGGTATACAAACCGAAGGGAAGGGTTCTGGTTTCCGTGCGATTGGTTACCAGTACTGTCCAGAGAAACGAGTTCCAGCAGCTTATGGCGTTCAAAAGGCCGATGGTAACAAGGGAAGGCTTGGCCAAAGGCACCATAACCCGCCAAAGATACTTCCAGTTGGATGCGCCGTCTACACGGGCGGAGTAATATAGACTGTCGGGGATGGACAGAAAGAAGTTCCGCAGAATGTAGGTGTAAAACACGCTGGATGTAAATGGAATGATTAGCGCCAGAAGGTTGTCAATCATGGACCAGTCCACGATGGTCTGGTAGTTGGTGATGATCAGCATTTCAAAGGGAATCATCATCATGGACAGCAGCAGGGAAAAAAGCAAATCTCTTCCCGGGAACTTAAGCCGTGAAAAAGCAAAGGCCGCCAAAATCGTAGTAAAGAGCGTGCAGGCCACACAGGCAATGGTGACCAGCAGGGAATTAAGAAAGTAAGTTAAAAAGGGAGCCTTTTCCAGTGCATACTTGTAATTGTCCAAGGTCGGTGCTGAAGGGAGGAACGTGGGAGGCACGGAGTTGACTTCCGCAGAGGTTTTCAGAGAGGACAACAGCATCCAGATAAACGGGAATACCATGATAAAGGCACCCACGGCCAACAAAAAATAAATAACAGTTTGCTTTGCTTTCTTCATATCAGTAATTCTTCCACTTTCGCTGAATGAACAGCTGCACCATGGTTAAAATCAAAACGATGATGAACAGAATGACGGCGCTGGAGGCGGCTCGTCCCAGCTTCCACTGCACATAAAAGGCATCGTAGAGATAATAGACCACGGTATACAGAGAATAGGCAGAGCCCGGTTTCCCGTTAAACAGGGGGAACAGCTCGGAAAAAACCTTGGAGGCAGAGATAGTGTTTACAATCAAGGTCATGCCGATGGTAGGCGCCAGCAGGGGCAGGGTAATGCGGAAAAAGATTTTGATGTCCTTGGCTCCGTCCACTCTGGCGGCGGTGTAATACTTGGGGTCAACGTTTTGAAATCCGGCCAGCAGCAAAATGGTGGTAAACGGAATCATGCTCCAGATGCCGTAGATAATCAGGGCAGGCAGATTATACCGGGGATCGTTAAGCCAGTTGATGGCATTTACGCCGAACAGAGACAGCAAGTAATTGATCAGTCCGTAGTCATAGTTATAAAGCCACTTCCAAACAAGCCCCACCGCCGTAACGGAGGTTACCATGGGCAGAAAATAGCAGGTCTGGAACAGGCCTTTGAGCTTGATGTTCCCGTTCATCATGTTGGCAATCAACAGGGACAGGGCTGTAGCGATGGGAACCACAAACAGAGCATACAAAAAAGTATTGCGCAGTCCGCTGAGAAAGTTAGGGTCGGAGACTACATCGGTATAATTTTGAAAGCCAATCCCGGAAAACACGCCGGTCAGCATGTTGTAATCCTCTTTAAAAGAAAGAAGAATGACATTGATAAAGGGATAGACCGTAAAGATGACGAGCCCAATCAAAAAGGGCGCCAAGAACAGAGCCGGCTCTATGATGCTGCCGAAGATAAGTCTGCTCTTTTTTCGAGACTTTCGTTTCATCATGCCAGCCTCTCCCCCGTCTCCTCATCGAACAGAAACACGCCCCGCTTTTTAAGGCTGATTTCAATTTCACCGCCGATGGGAAGATAGTATTCTCCGCTGATATATCCACGCATTTGCTGATTGCAAATCTCCAAAACGGAGAGTTCGTCTTTGTTGATAGAATACCGGTTCAGCACTTTGACCTTCAGCGTCTTCCCTTCAGCGGGCACCACGATGCTCTCTGCACGAATGGCCAATACGGCACGGGTTCCGTCTGGTACGGGATGGCGCAGGGGAAGCTCATAGACGGCCTCTCCGTTATCAAAGCAGAAAATGCCGTTTTGCATGGTCCCCCTTAGCTTATTGATGGGCGGAGCCCCCAAAAAGTCTGCTGCGAAATAGTTTATGGGGTTATCATACAGGGTTCTGGCGGAAGCCTGCTGCTGAAGAACGCCCTTTTTCATGAGGATTACTTCATCGGAGATAGAGGATGCTTCCTCTTGGTCGTGGGTAACAAAAACCGTGGTAATATTGGATGCACGTTGAATGCGAAGAATTTCTTCCCGCATTTCCACACGCAGTTTTGCATCCAGATTGCTTAAGGGCTCGTCCAACAGTAAAAGCTGGGGATCCTTGGCAAGGGCTCTGGCAATGGCGACACGCTGCTGCTGACCGCCGGAA
>CAYUHW010000069.1:0-7946 GCA_964444605.1 uncultured Christensenella sp.
GCCCAGAGACGTAAAGGTCATGACGATGAGAGGCAGGGCCATGTGGTACATCTTATCCCAGAACCGATCCCAGGAGGACCAGTGGAGACTGTTGGCCGTCTGCATACCCGAAACCGGGAACCACTGCAGCTCTGCGGCAAACAGCCAGATAAACACGATGGCAATGAGGAAGGTAGGCAGAGAATAGCCGATGATGGTGCCCACCTGCACGGATACGTCCCATTTGCTGCCCCGCTTTACGGCGCAGGAGATACCCAGAGGGATGGTGATGCCCAGAGCCAAAATGGTGGAAAAAATGTTGATGAAGACGGTGTTCTTCATAGGCTCAATGATAACCTCGGACACCGGCTTGCCGTATTTGGTGGACTGTCCCAGATTGCCCTGGAAGAGGCCGTTTAAGCTGCCGTCGGAGTAGGGGTATATGCCTAACCAGCGAAGGTAGCGTTCAAACTTTGTGCCGTCTGTTCCGTATCGTTTTTGCCAGTACTCATATCGTTCCTCATAGTTCAGCTTGGCGTTGGACTTAATCTCCAAGCTGGCGGCTTCGGCAGCCTTGTCGATGGGAAGCATGTTGTAGATCATAAAGATCAGGAACGAAAGAATCAGAAAGACGACCGCAATATAGACAACACGTTTGAGAATGTATTTGCCCATCAGGATCCCTCCATTTCTGTAGATTTGGTATGTATGGGGAGGTGCAAGACGGTGCCCCAACCTGCACGAATTTACAAAGAAAAAGAAATTAAGTGTCGCAAGGGGAACGGCATCTTGAAAATGCCGTTCCCCAATGCATAGCTACAAGGCGTTATTTCCGGCAAAACTGCCGTTTTCAGCATCGTTCAGGAAAATATATTATTGGATTAATAATTTTCC
The DNA here is from genome assembly GCA_964444605.1 of uncultured Christensenella sp. Classification (GTDB taxonomy): domain Bacteria; phylum Bacillota; class Clostridia; order Christensenellales; family CAG-138; genus RUG472. The sequence continues at coordinate 874 of CAYUHW010000069.1, forward strand.
AGGAAGTCAGCCTCGTCCATGAGGAAGTTGTTGGAGTAATCAGCATACATGCTCTGATCGATGGTCCAGTAGAAGGACTGGTCATAGATGGCAGAGTTGAAACCGGTAGCGAAGTTAACAGCGCAGCAGCGGGCGGTGCCGTTGAAGCCGAAGGCCTCCATCTGGCAGTAGTCGCCGTATACCAGGGGCTGGAACTCGCCGGCGGTGTAGGTGATGTACATGCCGATAGCAGTGGTAGCCGTGGGGCTGGTCTGCCAGTCGGTGATGAGCTGGTCGGTCACGTTGTTGGGCTGCGTGCCATACCAGTTGACGGCCAGAGGCATGTAGTACTCGCCGTTGATCTTCAGGGTCTTGTAAGCATTGTCAACGGAAGCGTAGAGGATGTTGCCCTCAGACAGTTCGTAGCCGGACAGCTTGCGATAACGGACGGCGTCTACTTCGGGATCGAAGGCCTGGCCCTTATCGTTGTAAATCCAGCCATCCTCCTCCAGCACTTCGATAGCGGAGTCAGCGGAGTAGGCGTAGTTGTTCAGGTTGATGACGTCAGCAGTGGCCTGGAAGGCGCTCATGCCCTCGTAGTAAGGACCATGTACAACGGAGCCGTAGCCGCCGGTGAAGGTCTGGGCAAACTGGGGACGGTTGATGGTGTAGGTGATAGCCTGACGGGCGGAAGCGAAGGCCGTGGGACCGAGGTCGCAACGGAAGGCCAGCTTGCCGTAACCGGCACGGTCATAGTGGGTCTCGGCGTACTTGTCGGGCTCAGCCTCTACAACAGCCAGAGCAGCCTTGGTGTCGTCGCCGCCGGTGATGCCGGCGAGCACGTCAACCTGACCGGTGGTGAACATATCCATCTGAGTGGTGGATACGATCTTGATGTAGGTGATGGTCTCGATGGAGGCCTTACCGCGGTTGTCGCCGGGGTAGTTGGGGCTCAGCTTCAGGGTGGCGGTCAGAGTGGAAGCATCGTAGTTCTCCACTACATAAGGACCGGACCAGGGCAGACCGGAATCCCACTTCATGTTGTTGGAGATGACTTCGGCCATGGAGAAGACTTCGGTGCCGTTGACTTCGGACTTGGCATAGTAGTCAGCGGACAGACCGCAGGAACCGTTCTCGTTCACGATGATCTCGGCGGTGCCCAGGTACAGAGCCAGGGGATCGGGAGCAACGGCAGCGTAGGTCTTGGCGTAGTAGTAGTTGGCGTAGTCAGGCTGGAAGGTCAGGGAGAAGGTGTAGTCGTCGATGAGCTTGACGCCCTCGAAGTACACGGTGTCGCCCTCGCCCTCATAGGCCTTGAAGGCATCGTAGCCAACCAGGGTCATGCCGGAGTTGCCGGTGCCGCCGGCGGCCTTGCCGACTTCAGTGGAGTTGGACAGAGTGGCGGCGACGTAGTTCTTGGCGGTGATGGGGGAACCATCGGAGAATGCCAGATCGTCACGGATCTTGATGATGTAGGTCAGAGAACCGTCTTCGTTGAGAACGCTTACGGGCTCCTCAGCCAGAGCGCTGTAATCCCACTGATAAGCGCCGGACATATCGGACCAGGAGGTGTAGTAACCGGTGGTCAGCATCTGGACGTCCTGATCGGAAGAAGCGGGAGAGCTCTTGCCCCAGGAAGAGTTGCGGAACATGCCGGAAAGGTCGGTGCTGCTGCCCAGGATGATGGAGTTGTCTTCGCCTTCCTTAACGTTGGCGCCGATCACAGCCTGACGGGTTGCGGACCAGTAGGGGCTGGTGACAAAGTTCTCCAGCTTGGCATTGTACAGATCGAAGTACTGGTTGGAGTAGAGGGGTACCTCGGGCATGAGGTAGTTCCAGCGCTGCATGTACAGCTTCCACCACTCGTTGTAAGCGTCTTCGTCAGTAGCGAATTCGCCGGCGGGCTGGCAGTTGTACACCATGGCCATGGACAAGAAGTCCATACCAAGCTCATACTTAACACCGTCAACGGTGACATAAGCAAAGCCGGTATCCTCATCCTCTTCCACCATATCGATGGTGACCTGAGCACCGATCTTGCTGTACACGGAGGTGTAGTCAGCATGAACGATGGCATCGGCAACGTCTACTTCTTCGTAAACGGGTTCAACGGGAGCCTCGGCTTCTGCTTCGGGCTCTTTGGCTTCGCCGGCATCAGCAACGGGCTGATTGTTTTCCTTGGCGGCGGGATCTGCGGCGGGCTTTTCGCTGCTGCTGCAAGCGACGCATACGCTCAGAACCAGAACCAAAGCCAGCATGAAAGCCAACAGTTTGGAAAGATTGTTCTTCATTTCGTTTCCTCCTATTAATTTGTGTATTTTACGGCGGGTGCCGAAAACACCGAAATCAGCGGTATTGTATTCTATGCGGAAAAACCGCTGATTGATTGAAAGATTATACCACAGTACCCGCATAAATGTAAAGGATTTTTTTTGAAAAAAATGAGATGAATTCACAAAAAATCCCCCAATCCGTTCTCGCGGGAAACCGGTGGGGGGTATAGTGCATAATAATATAAGATTTTGGGGGATTTTTGGGAATCTGGGCAGGGGGGTACCTGAGGGGAGGCACCCCCGGGACGCCCTTGGGGGGCTTATTGAGCCACTGTATAAAGGGAATAAAAATACCCTTTTTGCTCCATGAGCCCGTCAAAGGTGCCCTGCTCGCAGATGCGGCCGTTCTTAATGGTCAAAATGCAGTCGTAGCGGCTGAGGAGGGAGGCTTCCAGCCCGTGGGTGACGATGATGCGGGTAAGCCCCGTCAGATTCAAAATGGCGTCGGAGACCAGATGGGCGGTTTGGGCGTCCAGGGCGGCGGTGGCTTCGTCTGCAAGGAGGACTCCGGAGCGGCGCAGAAGACTGCGGGCAATGGAGATGCGCTGCTTCTCCCCGCCGGAAAGGCCGCAGCCGTTTTCCCCGCAGGGGTAGTCCTCTCCCTTTTCTTCCAGCAGGGCGGTAAGGCCGGAGAGGGCAATGGCTCTGTCCACCTCCTCCTGAGGAAAGTCCTTATACAAGGTGATGTTGTCCCGAATGGTGCCGTTGAAGATGAACACGTTCTGCTGAATCTGGGACACCAGCTCGTAGAGGGAGGCGGTGCTCACCTGCTTTAGCTCCTTGCCGTCGTAGGCAATGCGCCCCGTGTACCCCTCGTTTGCCCCCATGAGCAGGTTCAAAAGGGTGCTCTTTCCGCAGCCGGAAGCCCCCACCAGCGCATAGCTCTTCCCGGCCTCAAAGGTCACGGAGATATCCTTCAGAACGGGGGTGTTTTCTTCATAGCCGAAGGTGACGTTCTCCAAGGCAATGCCCTCATGAAGGGTGCGGGGGATGTCCTCCCCGGCGTCGGGGACGTTTTCTGAAAGAGCCGTCTCCAGCTTCTTTATAAGCGCCCCGGAGGAGCGGATCTCCCCTATGACGGAGGGAAGCTGGGCAATGGGGTTGATGACATAGTTCATAAGCTGGACAAAGGCGATGGCGATGCCCGGGGTAATGGCGCTGTCGGTGAGAGCCAGCCAGGCGGCGGCAAAGAAGACTCCGAACTGGGCCAGCACCCCCGTGAGCATGCCGATGCCGTTGAGAAAAAGGCTCAGGCGCAGGCGGCGGCAGCGGGCGGCCTCCGTCTCCTTGCTGCACTTTGCATACTGCTGTAAAAGCTGTTTTTCCGCTTTGAAGCTCTTAATCACGGAGAAGCCGGACAAGCAGTCCTTCAAGGTCTCCATATAGGAAGCGTTGGCATCGGAAAGCCCCTTTTCCGCCGCCTCCATTTTGTCCCCCGTAAAGATGGCGGAGAGCAAGGGCAGCAGGGAACAGCCTACGGCGATGGCGGTGAGCAGAGGGCTGTACAGAAGCATGATGACAAAGGCGCCCACAAAGGACAGGCTAAGGCTGACTATAAGGAAGAGATTGCTTAAATACCCTGTGGACAGGGCGGTGATGTCGTTGCTGAGAGCGGACAGGTAGGAAGCCGTTCCTTCCTTATAAAAAGCGGCCATGCCCTTTTCCATGAGGCGGGCAAAGGCGGTCTGCTTGTACTGCTCCAGGGCCTTGGTTTTAAAGCGGGGGGAAACCAGGCAGTCCAGGGCGGTGACGGCCACCTCGGCGGCAACCATGCCCAGAGTGTACAGCCCGAGGCGGGGCATGGAGGTGCCGCTTCCGCCCATAATGGCGTCGGTGAGCTGCTGGAGAATCCAGGCGATGGTCAGAGACAGCCCCATGGAAGCTATGTGGGCCCCCATGGCCAAAGCAAAGTTCAGGCCGTTTCCCTTGAACAGGGCGCGGCGGAGGGAGGAGGGAGAGTGAGTCATAGGCGTAATCCTTTCTGTGGGGGGCGGGGCGGCGAAGGGCGAAGCCCTTCTCTTGCAGGTGGGGGGGGGCATAGCCCCCGCCCACCTGCAGGGGTTCGCAAGGCGAACCGCCGCCCCGCCCCGTATGCACACAGTGTAGCTTCTTTCACGGGAAAAAGGCAACCAACCATCCGTTGAATCAAGGGGAAAGGCGGTATACCCGCCGTTGAAAAAAGAAAAAAAGGGAACTCAACCGTCTGTTGAGTTCCCAAAATGCAGGCTTTTTTACTGTTGCCGATAGTAGCGCAGGAAGGCGCGAAGGCTGGTCATGGCTTCCTCCAGCACCTCCTGCCGGGGCAGGTATACAATGCGGAAGTGGTCGGGATGCATCCAGTGGAAGCCCGTGCCCTGGACGATGAGAATCTTCTTCTCCCGCAGAAGATCAAAGGCAAAGCGCTCATCGTCCGTAATGCCGAAGCGCTTTTTGTCCAGCTTGGGGAAGATGTAGAAGGCGGCCTGAGGCTTTACGGCGGAGACCCCGGGGATGTCGTTGAGGGCCTTGTAAATATACTCCCTCTGCTCATAAATGCGTCCCCCGGGCAGCAGGTACTTCTCCACGCTCTGGTAGCCGCCCAAAGCCGTCTGCACAATGGACTGGGCGGGGACGTTGGAGCAAAGGCGCATGTTGGAGAGCATGTTGAGCCCCTGAATGTAGTCCCTGGCCATGGCCTTGGGGCCGCTGAGCACCATCCAGCCAATGCGGTAGCCGGCAATCATGTGGGACTTGGAAAGGCCGCTGAAGGTGATGCTGAACAGATCCGGCGCCAGGGAGGCAATGGACACATGCTCCTTTCCGTCCATAACCAGACGGTCGTAGATTTCGTCGGAGAAGAGAATCAGATGATGCTCCCGCGCCACCTGAGCAAGCTGCTCCAAAACCTCTCTGGGATACAGGGCCCCCGTGGGGTTGTTGGGGTTGATGATGACCAGGGCCTTGGTGCGGGAGGTGATCTTGCTGCGGATGTCCTCAATGTCCGGCATCCAGTCCGCTTCCTCGTCGCAGATGTAGTGTACTGCCTTGCCCCCTGCCAGGGTCACGCAGGCCGTCCACAGGGGGTAGTCGGGAGCGGGCAAAAGCACCTCGTCCCCGTTGTTCAGCAAAGCGGACATGGAAAGGTTGATCAGCTCGCTGACCCCGTTCCCCGTATAAATATCCTCAATGGATACGTTGGGCAGTCCCTTAAGCTGGGCGTACTGCATAATGGCCTTGCGGGCGGAGAAGAGCCCTCGGGAGTCGGAATAGCCCTCGCAGTCGGTGAGCTGGCGGCTCATGTCGTGAATGACCTCGTCGGGGGCACGGAAGCCGAAGGGGGCGGGGTTGCCGATGTTCAGCTTGAGGATGTGGGTGCCCGCCTGCTCCATGCGGGTGGCCTCCTCCAGCACGGGGCCTCGGACGTCGTAGAGAACGTGCTCCAGCTTGGCGGACTTCTTAAAGGTGTAGGCGGGTACTTCTCCCTCTTCTTCATGGGCAGCGGCAGGGGCGGGGGCGGCAGGCTCCTCCGCAAGGCCGCCCACCAGATACGCTTCGTTGGTGTCCAATATTTGCGCAAAGACACGGACTACCTGAGGACGGGGGACGATGCGCCCCGCCGCATACTGGCAGACCTGTCCTTTGTAGAGTTTGATGCCCATGGCCTCCGCGCGGCGGATCAGCTCCGTCTGGGTCATGCTTTGACGCTTTAAGGCGGTGCGAAGACGCCGCCCGAATTCAGGTGCTTGCGGGTTCATAAAACTTCCTCCCGATTCATACAAAAACTTTGCAACCAAATGCATACTTGAATGGCACAAAGGATACCACGAACGGGAAAGAATGTCAATAAAAATGAGAGAAAATGCATAAAAATTATACTTAATTGAAACCGTCTCCCGAGCGGGTTCAGGGGGTCGGCCTATAACACAGGGTGCCGAAAAAAAGCCCCGCCAAAGCGGCCAGAAGGGTCAAAAGCAGGGACAGGGGCAGGGCGTAGCGGCTGTCTTTGAGGGAGACAGCGCCGAAGTACAGCCCCATGGTATACAGCACGGTCTCCGAGGAGCCCATGAGCACCCCCGCCAAATGCCCCGTCAGGGAGTCGGGGCCAAATTCGGCGTAAAGCTCGGCGGTGAGGGCGGAAGCGCCGCTTCCCGACAGGGGGCGCAGAAGGAGCAGGGGCACAAGGGCGGAGTCAAGGCCGATCTTCCCGCATAAGGGGGAGAGCAGGTTGCTGACTGCCTCCAAGGCGCCGCTGTCCCGAAACAGGCAGATGACCGCCAGCATGGCCCCCATGGAGGGGAGAATCTTCACCAAAAGGGGCAGGCTCTTGGCGGCCCCCTCCAAAAAGGCGGTGAACACGGGCACCTTTTTCCACAGGGCCCAGAGGATCAGGAGCAGCAAAAGGCAGGGCAAAATGAGACCGCTCATGGGGAAACCTTCTTATTTATATATAGGCATATGACCACCGCCGCCGAAAAGGCGCACAGGGAGGCTAAAAGAGCGGGGAGCCAGATGCTTTCCGGGTGCAAGCTTCCCCACGCCTGCCGCATGGCCATGGGGGCGGTGGGCAGAAGCTCCGGGCAGGCGGCGTTGAGCATGAGCAGGGTACACATCTCCCGGGTGGCTCGGCCGGGGTGGGGGTTGCAGGCCTCCAGCTTCTCCATGGCCTCCAGCCCGAAGGGAGCGGCGGCACTGCCCATGCCCAGCATGTTGGCGGCCAGATGGAGGGTGATGGCGGGGACGGCCTCTCCGGCCGAGGGGAAAAGGGTTCGGACGGCGGGGGAC
>CAYUHW010000070.1:0-7717 GCA_964444605.1 uncultured Christensenella sp.
ACCCCGCAGACGGAATAAAGGTGCTTAAAGCCATAGAAGAAACCGGGCGCACCTGCACCCATATTCTGCTGACCCACGGACATTTTGACCATGTGTGGGGAGTGAAGGCAGTAAAGGAAGCTACGGGTGCCGCCGTTTACATGAGCAAAGAGGATGTGAATTTGATCAGCGGCAAAGGCCCCTTCTTTTCTGCCATGCAGCAGGTGCTCAAGCCCTTTGAAGCGGACGTGACGATTGAGGAAGGGGATATCATTGAGGGAGCCGGTCTGACTGTGAAAGTGATTGGCTGTCCCGGCCACACCAAGGGCGGGCTCAGCTTTGCCGTGGAAGGGGAAAAGATTGTATTTACCGGCGACACCCTTTTTCGAGAGAGCATCGGGCGGACGGATTTTCCCGGCGGCAGCATAGAGGAGCTTATGGATTCCGTATTTCATAAACTGTTCCTTTTGCCCGAGGACACCGTTATTTACCCCGGGCACATGGGAGTCAGCACCATCGCCCACGAAAAGGAACACAATATCTTGCTCAAGTATAAGGATCATCCATGGTTCAACTGATTACCAACGAAAAAGCGGATCGCTTCCGCAACGATATAGCAGAGGAGATTCGCCTGTTTCTGGGCATGGTGGAGATCGAGCCGGAAGGAGAACAGCCAGATCTTGTCTGCACGGTCACTTTAGAAGAGCATACAGCCTTTTGCCGTCTGTCACCCATGGAGATTGTGGGGGAGGCGGAGGTAATGGCCTATTCCGGTGCGCTGGAAGAGAAGCGCCAGCAGAAGCGGGCCGTGAAGCTATGCACCTTCCGAGCTATGAAGCAGCATTTTCCCATGGCCACCCCTTGGGGAAGCCTGACGGGTATTCGGCCTACCAAGCTGTATCGGGAGATTCTCCGCAGTCAGGGAGATAGGGAAGCGGACAAATCCTTTTCGGAACTGTTCACCGTGTCCCCGGAAAAGCTGGCTTTGTGCCAAACCATCACCCGCGTACAGAAACCCTATATCGATTCCGTCGGAAAGCGGGATGCGGATGTGTATTTCGGCATTCCCTATTGCAAGACCCGCTGTCTATACTGTTCCTTCGGTGCCGAAATCGCAAAAAAGGAAGGCATGCTGGATACCTACGTACAGCATATGAAGGCGGACATACAGCAGGGTGCCCGCATGCTCAAGGAACTGGGCTATCATTTGCGCTGTGCCTATTTTGGGGGCGGCACTCCTACGGTGCTCAGTGCCCAACAGCTTCGGGAACTGCTGTCCTATGCCATTGAGCAGTATGGGGATTTGGGAGCGGAGTTTACCGTGGAAGCGGGACGGCCGGATACCATTACCCGGGAAAAACTACAGGTTTTAAAGGACTGCGGTGTGGGACGGATTTCCATCAATCCTCAAACCATGCAGGATAAGACGCTGAAAACCATCGGACGCTTCCACACGGGGGACGATATACGCAGAGCCTTTTGGGAAGCCAAAGAGGTTGGCTTTGCATCCGTCAACATGGATGTCATTGCCGGTCTTCCCGGAGAAACCCTGGAAGATTTTGCAGACACTTTGGAGCAGATTTCCGTCATGCACCCGGAGAATCTAACCGTCCATACCTTGGCCATTAAGCGCAGCAGCCGTCTTAAAGAAAAGCTGGAGGAATATCCTCTGCCTTCCGGAGAGACGGCGGAAGCCATGGTGCGCCTTGGCGCCAAGGCGGCGGCGGATATGGGCATGGAGCCCTACTATATGTATCGTCAGAAGTACATGAACGGAAATCTGGAGAACGTTGGCTACGCCATGCCCGGTTTGGAATGCATGTACAACATCGACATGATGGAGGAAACCGTATCCATTTTGGCCCACGGAGCAGGTGCCATGACCAAGCGGGTCTTTGGCGGTGAGAACCGTGTGGAACGTCTGCCCAATCCCAAGGATGTACCTACGTATTTTGAAAAACAGCCTGTTCTTTTTGAAAAAAAGCGGGCATTATTTGAAAATTAAGCTCCATTCTGCATGCAAAGCAGGATAAGCCGGGCAAAATAAAGCATACTTTTAAAGGAGAAACGCAATGGAGAACATGCAGCATATCGAAAGTCAGGCGGAGCTGGACGCTCTGCTGGCGGAAAACAAACTGGCACTGGTGGATTTCTGGGCGCCTTGGTGCGGCCCCTGCCGCATGATGGCCCCCGTTTTTGAGGAAGTCAGCGGCGACTACGCCGGTAAGGTTGCCTTTGCTAAGGTCAACGTGGATGACAATCGGGAACTGGCCAAGAAATACCGCATCATGAGCATCCCCCAGCTTCTTCTCTTTGAGAACGGAGAATTGAAGGAGACCATCGTCGGCGTCAGCGACCAGCCCAAAGAGGATATTTCCGCTCTGCTGGATAAGAATCTGTAAGCCATGACCCACAAGGGGATTTACATGGACAACGCCGCCACCACCCGCTTAAGCTCGGGTGCGCTGGCGGCTATGCTACCTTATATGGAGATGGAGGGAGGGAATCCCTCCGGTGCTCACCGCTATGCGAGGGAAGCCAAAAAGGCCTTGGAACAATCCCGCCGCACCATGGCGGAGAGGCTTGGCTGCCGTCCCGAAGAACTGATTTTCACATGCTCCGGCAGTGAGGGCGACAACATGATTCTGCGGGGAGCGGTGCGGGGAGAAAAGCGACATATAATCGCCTCTGCCGTGGAACATCCCGCCGTATTGAACACGCTAAAGGACATGGAAAAGCGGGGAGAATGTACCTATACCCTGCTGCCCGTGGACAAAGAGGGCAGTGTTTTTGTTGAGAGCCTGGAAAAGGCCATACGGCCGGACACCTGTCTTGTGTCCGTGATGCTGGCCAACAACGAGGTAGGCACTATAGAGCCGGTCGAGAAGCTGTGCGCATGCGCACATGCCCACGGCATACCCTTTCATACGGACGCCGTGCAGGCCGTGGGACATATCCCCGTGCAAATAGAGACTTTAGGCGTAGACTATCTCACGCTTGCGGCGCACAAATTTCATGGCCCCAAAGGAGTCGGCGCCGTGTATATGAAGAAAGGCGCCCAGATGCACCCCTTTATTACCGGAGGAGAGCAGGAAAAAGAGCGGCGGGCCGGCACGGAAAACGTTCCCGGGATTGTAGGCATGGCCTTTGCCCTTGAAGAACAGCTTTCCTCTTTGCAGGAGGATATGGAGCGGGTTGCCCTGCTTCGGGATAGACTTATACAGGGAATCTTGCAGGCCGAGCCGAAAGCACGGCTGAACGGATCCAAAAAAAATCGGCTTCCGCAAAATGCCAGTTTCAGCTTCCCCGGTATTGCCGCGGATCAGCTTCTTATGTATCTGGATCAGCGGGGCATTGCCGCTTCCTCGGGTTCCGCCTGTACGGCAGGGTCTTTGGAGCCCTCTCATGTACTTTTGGCCATGGGTCGGGACGCAAAAGAGGCTCGCAGTGCCTTGCGGCTGAGCTTGTCCCGCTTCACCACGGAGGAGGAAACGGAGACGGTTCTCAAAACGGTGTCGGAAGCGGTGGGCAGATTGAGACACGGAAGATAAAACGAAACCGCTTATAAAATTCGTCCTTTCCCGCCATACTATTTCCCGAAAGCAGACCACTGCTTGAAGAAGGAAAAAGGAGGCAACCAGGATGAAGTCGGTATTTATGGTAGCCGGCATGGCGGCAGGTGCGGCTCTGGCCGTAACCGCTGTTTCCGCCATATACCCGGACGTCATGAAACGCATGAAGCGGGACGGGAGCAGAACTTTACGCTCCCTAAAGCGCACAGCGGGAATCCGCTGAAGCAACACAAGGAAGAGCGGCCGATAGAGCCGCTTTTCTATTTTGTTTTTTAATAAAAATACCGCTTGACAATGGCTCAAAAGAGGTCTAATATTGGGGCTTGTTCGAAGAAAGTAAAGCGGGGGAAAAAAGAGGCATCCCTCGGAAGGAGTAAACATGTCAACGTTGTTGTCAGCGGCTGTAGCCCTGCTTATTGGGCTGCTTATGACCCGTGTATTTAAATATCTGCATCTGAATTTCCCAGATGTTACGGCTTTTTTGCTTGCCGGACTCATTACCGGCCCCTTCGGGTTGGGGAGACTGCATATTCCGGGACTGGGGTTTCCTGCCTTTTCAGATGCTGAGAATTTGAGCATGCTTTCCAACTGCGCCCTGGGCTTTATTGCCTTTTCTATCGGCAACGAATTCCGCCTCAGCCAGCTAAAAACCATCGGTAAGCAAGCTCTGGTGGTAGGTGTCGTGCAGGGGCTTGTAGCGGCCGCACTGGTGGATATTGCCCTTGTCTGCTTGCACTTTGCCATGCCGGAAACTTTGAGCATTCCCGCCGCCATTACCCTTGGCGCCATCGCCACGGCCACGGCACCGGCCGCAACCTTGATGGTGGTGCGCCAATATAAGGCAAAGGGGAAACTGACGGATATTTTGCTACCCGTGGTAGCTTTGGATGATGCGGTAGGGCTGGCGGTTTTTGCCGTGTCCTTCGGCATTGCCAATGCTCTTGTCAGCGGGCAGGTGAATCTTGTTTCCATCGTGGTGGAACCTTTACTGCAGATTGTGTTGTCCCTGTTGCTGGGCTCCCTCATGGGCTGGCTGTTGACCCAGATTGAGAAGACCTTCTTTTCCAACTCCAACCGCCTGTCCCTGACCATCGGGTTTGTGGTGCTGACGGTTGCCCTTTCCATGGTAGAGTTTACTGTGGGCTCGGTGCATATTGCTTTTTCCACGCTGCTGGTGTGCATGATGCTGGGCACGGTGTTCTGCAACATTTGTCCGCTGGCACCCGATCTCATGGAGCGTGCAGACAAGTGGACAGCGCCTTTGTTTGCCCTCTTCTTTGTCATCAGCGGTGCGGAACTGGACTTGAACGTGTTCCGTGACGGTGCTGTGATTCTTGTAGGTATTGTCTATATTCTCTTCCGTTCTGCTGGCAAGTACTTAGGCGCCTATGGAAGCTGCGCCGCAACTGGCTGCGAGGAGAACGTGAAGAAGTATTTGGGCATCACCTTGCTACCACAGGCAGGCGTGGCACTGGGCATGTGTGTCACCGCCGCTTCCCTGGGGACTACGGACGGGGCTCTTATCCGCAATATCGTTCTGTTCAGCGTGCTGATTTATGAATTGGCAGGGCCTTTGCTGACCCGCTGGGCACTGACCAAAGCCGGAGATATTCACCCCATGGCACCTGAGGTGCAGAACCGCCGAGCCGAGAAGCTCAAGGAAATCAACAGCAAAAGAGGAAAATAAACTCATAAAACCTTTCAGGCACTCTTTCCGGGTGCCTGTTTTTTCAGGATGAATTTAACAGTTCACAAAAGGTCTACAGTCGAGTGGGAAAAGGCATGATACAATAGACCCATCAAAAAGAATTGAAAACAAAGGCAGTAAAATGAATTGGAAAGAGTTTCAAAAGCTGGACATTGACCTTGCCCCCTTGGGCATGGAAGCACATCATCAGAACAACCTGTATTTCTGCACCCCAAAGGATGCAGAGATTCTGGGGTGGGCAGGGGTGGACGGCATCCACTATTGCACCGTGCCAACATTCGGAGAAATGATTTTTTCCGTCAATCCTATGGATACGGGGGACTATGTGCATCCCATTGCCAAAAACTTGGAGGACTTGCTTCGTCTGCTTCTTTCCTGCGGCGATATGTCCGTTTTGGAGCAGTGCTATGCTTGGAATAAGGAGCAATATTTGGGCTTTTTGCAGGATTGCCCCGTTACAAAGGAACAGCGGAGCGTATTGAATGAGATTCAAAGCAAGCTGAAACTTGCCCCTATGGAAGATGCTTTTGCCTATATGAAAGGCGTGCAGGAGAACTTTGATCTTTCCAAAATCCCATATACCGAAGAATACTATGATTTGGACATGAACATAGCCGCGCCTATGCCGCCCAAAAAGTGGGAGGTGTTTTTTGAGGGCAGCTTCTGGGGGCGGGGGAAGCCCTTCGAGCGTGCCGGGAAAGAAGTTAAAATAGACAAGCACTTTGTCTGGGGAGAAGAAAACTGGTACGTACCTTCCGTATATATTTGCACAAAGGGATTGGTGGCAGACTTTTGTATTGAGGTTGCCGCGGAGCGCATAAAGGCATTTCAGGAGAAATGGAAGCAGTGGGAGGCAGAACAGCCACAGGCGGACGAAAATGCCTGGGAACTTTGTAACGAAGAAAACCCGCTGAATATTGAGTTTAGACCCTATATTTCTCTAAATCAAAGGCTTTTATCGGCTAAAAACGGCTGTGCCGTCTCATGGATTCCCGCAAGCTGTCTGCGAGAAGGGGAGCAGTACGAAATGGAAGCAAAGGCGGTTCTTGTGCATTACGGTTTAGATGAGAAAAAAGCCTGGTCCTTCCAACGCTGGTCTTTCCCCTGGGCGACAGGCAAAAAGCCCGCCGTAAAAGCATTGGATTTAAAGCTGGAGCGGATGCCGAAACAAATAGAGGGAATTCGGTTTCAAAGCCCGCAAATAGGGGAGGAGATTCGATTTATTCACCCCGTCTCCCACAGGGAACATGTTTTGACGGTACTTGACTATGAACTGCAGACCATCTCGATAGATGCGCTGGTCCATGAAGGATATGAGTTTCCCTCCCACTGTCTATCCATGACCTATGCGCTGGAACCTGATTTGCCGAGCAAAAACTTTCGCCTTTTGGACTGCGCAAAAAGCGACCCTCCCGTGCGCATACCCGAGCAGGCGGAAACAAACGCCCATGCTATCGGCATCATCGGCGGTGCGGACGGCCCGACGGCTGTATTTGTTTCCGGCAGAGCCTCAAATAAAGAAGTTCACTCCGCAATATCTTCCCTTCACTTTAAAGAAACGGAGAATGTGGAGTGGAAAATGATGTTTTACGAAAAGCTTCTGAAGGACAGGGAAGTTGCGCTGCTAAAGTAATGACCCGCTAAGTAAGCTCCACCGGCACGTGCGCATCAGCCGTAACTTCCCCGGGAACAACCTTGCAGTCCAGCGCCCCTATGCGCACCCCTGCGGCGGCGGCTTGCTTCAAAGTATCCCCAAAGGCGGGATGCGTTTCATAATTGGGACGCAAACAAGTGATTCCCTTCATCTGAATGATGAACAGAATCCCGGCTTCGTATCCCTCTTCCTTTGCCCGAATCAGTTCCCGCAAGTGCTTTACGCCCCGCTCTGTAGGGGCATCGGGAAACATGGCGATGCCGCCATGCTCCAAAGTAACGCCCTTGATTTCCAAGAAGAAGGCGCCTTGCTCCGTTTCTCCTGCAAAGTCAAAGCGAGAATCCCCGAAGGTTTTTTCGGGCGCAAGGCGCAAAATCTCCGGGCAGTGACGGCGCAGATACTCTTCGGCAATGTGATTGGGCGCCTGGCTGTCCATGTTAATCAGCCTATCCCCTTTGTATACGCTGACCAAATCATAGGGCGTGCGTCTTGACGGGTTGGTGCCCTTGTTCAGCAGCACCCGTGCGCCGGGAACAAGAAGCTCCCGACAGCGTCCCGTGTTTTTTACATGGACGGTAACGGGGGTTCCATGGAGCTCCACCTCCGCAATAAAGCGGTTGGGGCGGGACAGAAAAATGGCTTCTTCAATAAAATCGTATCGCATGAAAGCAGTATACACCGTGAAAATGGGGATTGCAACCTTGAAGGGGAAGGGATACAATATAGAAAACAAATGTAGGAGGAAAAAATGGCTTCTGTAATATATGCCCATCGAGGCGCCTCCGGATATGCGCCGGAAAACAC
>CAYUHW010000071.1:0-7607 GCA_964444605.1 uncultured Christensenella sp.
GCCCTGGATACCGCCCCTGGGCGGGTATTCTACTTCTATCACGACTGCACCCGGTACTGGAAGTATGTGCGCCCGGTAAAGCGGGTCTGAGCGGAAAAGAAGCAGGGGCGGCGGAAGGGCGAAGCCCTTCTCTTGCGTGCAGGGGGACGGAACGCCCCCCTGCACGCAAGGGTTCGCTTTGCGAACCCGCCGCCCCCCAATTTCGCACCCAACGGAGAACTTTCCTTGCCTTTGGCCCCCTTTCCGTGCTATCATACAACCAGACAAAACAGAAAGACGGAGATCAAAGGACATGGTAGGCGGCTATAAAGTCATCACCCTGTGCGGCAGTACCCGATTTAAAAGCGCTTTTATGGAGGCGCAGAAAAGACTGACGCTGGCAGGGAACATCGTCATCAGCGTTGGCCTCTTCGGCCATTCCGGAGACGAGGAGGTTTGGGAGGGCATGTCCGAGGACACGCTGACCAGAACCAAAATCATGCTGGACGATATGCACAAGCGGAAAATCGATATGGCCGACGAGATTTTTGTCCTCAACGTCGGCGGCTACATAGGCGACAGCACCAAATCAGAGATTGCCTACGCCATAAGCACGGGCAAAGGGGTTGCGTATCTGGAGCCCCCCAAGGCAGACCTTCCATAGGCTTCTTCCCTGTAAATATTGCCCCTTGGCAGGGGGAGCGGTTGACAGACGGGGCATCCTTTGCTATATTTTAATTGACGCAAACGCCCAAGAAACAAGCGCTTTTTGGGGAGAAATGCGAAAAACTGCACCGGAGGATATGTATGAAAAAAACTGCTGCCTTTTTACTTATTCTGCTTGGAATCCTCCCGCTGCTGCTCTGCTGCGGCCAACAGGAGGCGCTGCATTTTGGTTCAGATGCAGAGATATTGGAGATTGACTTTCAAAACGAAACTCTGAAAGTACGCTGTCTGGAAGAAAGCATCCGGGATACCATCGTTGTGGTGGACTGCCGTTTTGCCGCAGAAGGGCATCAAATTTTGTATGTGGAGTATGAAACGGATCGGATAGAGGATATATCCTTAGCCGATTTACAGGTGGGGGACACCGTCACGCTGGGCATGCAGGAGGATTCATACCAGCGGTTGAAAAATAAGCAGCTAACATATGGGGATGGGATTGAGGCATACTCCGTCCAGCTTTTGACCCAAAGGCTTCAGCTTGCAAAAACGGAGTAAAAGTGCCTAAGCAAAATCGGGAATCCCTTTAGGTGTCTTTTTAAACGTTTGCCAATTTAGATTAGTATGGACAAAGCCCCTTTTACGGGGCTTTTTGTGCGGGAAAGCGCCGCCCCGCCCAACTTTTCGCCTCGATTTTCTTTCCCATTGCCCCATTTCCTTTGAAATGTGCTACACTGTAAATGGTTTAAAAATTTGAACGAAAGAGAGACCGTTATGGACATTCAAAAGCAAACCGCCGTGCTGGCCGAGAGCTTTTCCGCCTGCCGCAAGCTCCTGTCCGCCATGGGGGATGAAACCCGCCAACACATCATTTTGGAGATGATGAAGATAGGCCGCTGCACCGGGGTGCGGGTAGGGGAGATTACGGAGAAAACCAATCTGTCCCGTCCTGCGGTCTCCCACCATCTGCAGATTATGAAGGAGGCCGGCCTCGTCAAAATGCGGCGGGAGGGCACGAAAAATTACTATTACTTCGACCCGGAGACGGAGGAGTTTGCCCGCCTGATTGACGCACTGCTTCTGGCCAAAGAAATCGGAAAAAACCTGCCCGATCGGCAGGGTGAATAATAAACGGAGGAATTCTATGGAACTTTTGGAATGCATGGAAGCCCGTCACAGTGTCCGTCAGTATACGGACAAGGCCATTGAGGCCGAGAAGCGGGAGATTTTGGACAATCTGGTGAAGGAGATCAACGAGGAAGCCGGTCTGAACATTCAGATTTTGTACGAAGAGCCCAAGTGCTTTGACTCCTTCATGGCTCACTACGGGAAGTTTTCCGGGGTGAGAAACTATATCGCCCTGGTCGGTAAGAAATCCCCCAATCTGGAGGAAAACATGGGCTACTACGGGGAGAAGCTGGTGCTCAAAGCCCAGGAACTGGGGCTGAATACCTGCTGGGTGGCCTTGACCAAGGGCAAGAGCGCCGCCGTGGTAAACAAAGGGGAAAAGCAGGGCTGCCTCATTTCCATTGGCTACGGCCGGAATCAGGGCGTATCTCACAAGAGCAAGGCCATGAGTGAAGTGAGCAACTACGGGGAAGGCCAGCCCGACTGGTTTAAGCAGGGCATGGAAGCCGTTTTGCTGGCGCCTACGGCCATGAACCAGCAGAAATTCTTCTTCACCTTCCATGAGGATGAAACCGTCACCGCCGTTCCAGGCAGCGGCTTTTATACCAAGGAGGATTTGGGCATCGCCCGGTACCACTTTGAAGCCGTAACAGGGAAAAAGGTGGTTAAATAAAATATTCCAAACAAAAACCGCCCCAGGGAAAAGCTCGGGGGCGGTTTTGCGCATAGATTCGGTTACTACAGAGAAGAATCGTCATCAAGTCCATTGGCGGACAGGGAGGACATAGCTTCCACTATAATATAGTCTCGCCACAGTAAAGCACATTCTGCCCCTACCGTCAAGATGCATCTTTTGGGCATTTCTACAGCCCCATAACGTTAATGATATCATAGTCCGGTGCAGCTTCCGTCATTTGGCGCATACGCTTTGTGAAGCGCTGGTAAAAGTCTGCGGCCAGCTTTTTTATGGCAGTACGATCAGAGCAGCAGGGCTTCGGCGTTCAGGTGGGCAATCTGCGCTTTTTCCTCTTCGGTAAGAGGAGCGTTGTCCAAAAAGGCCTTTGCCTGCCCGTTGCCGATGAAGGGGAAATCCACGCTGTGGAGAATGCGGTCCACGCCCAGCACCTCAGCGCAGAAGGTCAGCTGTGGGTAATCGAAGATGCCGCTGGGGGTTATATAGACGTTTTGGCGGAAGGTATCCGTAATGGTGCGGCTTAGGCGGGTGACGGACTGGGGCAGAGCCTGATCCAGCCGAGATAGGAAGAAGGGCACCATCTCTCCCCAGTGACCGGCGATGAGCTGAAGCCCCGGGTATTTCTCCAAGGTGCCGGACAGAATCAGGCGCAGAAGCTGGATGCCGGTCTCATGGTGCCAGCCCCAGCCGTACAGGGACAATCTGGCGCTGAGCTGCTCCCCCAGACCATCGTAATAGCACGCCTGCACCTTTGCCATGGACGCCGCAGGGTGCACATACAGAGGCGCCTTCAAGGCTTCGGCGGCTTCCAGCACAGGGGCAAATTGGGCATCGTCCAAAAACACTTCCCTGCCCGTAGGGCGTCCGGCCAGTATGGCCCCCTGAAAGCCCAGCACCGTAACGGCTCGCTCCAGTTCTCTGGCGGCGGCCTGGGGGGTTGACCAGGGCAGCAGGGCAAAGGCGCCGAAGCGCCGAGGGTGTGCGCTGACGATTTGCGCCAGCTGGTCGTTGGCGTCCCGCACCACCGCAGGGGCTTCGTTTTCGGGCAGAAGTCCCGTACACACCGGCGCAGAGAGAATCTGTCGGGAAATGCCGTGCTTGTCCATGTCTGCAAGACGGGCATCCAAATCGCAGTACAGCTTCATGTCCGGGAAATAGGGCAGTCCCGGAGACCCGGCGCAGGCGGTGCGGCGGGCATCTTCGGAGGGATACTTAGAAAGAGCCTGATTGAGGGTGCTGAGGGAAACGTGTTCCTCCAGGGTTATGAGCTTCATGAAAGCGCTTCCCCCTTTACCCAAAGGGCTTGGATTTGGCGGCTGTGGGCAATATGCCGGTCGGGGCGGCCGCTTACCAGCACCATGTCGGCGGGCTGTCCGGGAAGAAGTCTCCCTGCCTGCAGGCGGAAGGCTTTTCCCACGTTGCCCGTGGCCGCAGTTAAGGCTTCCACCGGGGTTAAACCTGCCTCCACCAGCAGGGCAAGCTCTTTGTGCAGGGTGTCCCCATAGCCCACGGCGGGGGCAAAGGCACCGGGGTTTGCATCGGTGCCGGCCAGAATGGTGACCCCGGCATCATGGAGCGTTTTTACCGCCTGCCGGGCATTTTCATATTGGTGAGGCCGGTATCCGTTCTTTCCGCTTTGGGCAAAGGTCTCCATCATGACCAAGGTGGGAGCTACGGCCATGCCCCGTTGGGCGATTTCCTCGGCCAGCTCCGCGGGCAGGGCTTCCTTCATGGGCACGTGGAGGAGAATATCCGCCTCGGCGTCTACGGCCTGACGGATTGTGGCCGTCTCCGTAGCGTGGACGGCCACCTTCAGCCTCCGTTCATGGGCTTCCCTGACAATGCCGCACAGGGCAGATTTGCCGATGGACAGGGGGCTGAACAGCAGAACTTTAATATAGCTTGCCCCGTTGGCGTCGGCCTGTTCCACATAGCTTTTGGGGCTGAGAACCACGCCCATGGCCATACCGGCGGAACCGACGATGGAAAGCCAGCGGGAGGCGGCGATCAGCTCTTTGGAGGCGCTGACGTCGCAGACCGTGGTCACGCCGCTTTTCAGCATGGCCTGTACGTGGGCGGCGGTGCCCATGTGTACATGGGCGTCTATGAGCCCGGGGAGCAAAAAGCCCTCCTGGCAGGAGGCGGGGTCGCAGGGCTCCATAGACACGATTACGCCCCCATCCACGGTGACACAGGCCCCCTCCCAAACCCGCTGGCCGTCAAAAAGGGGGTAGCGGAGTTCAAGCATGGGCTTTCTCCACGGAAACCAGCTCGCTGAACTTCATGACCACGCCGAAGCTGTTGCTGAGCACCAGATAGTTGGCCCGCACGGTGACCCGGTCGCCTACGGAGACCTTGCCGTAATGTTCCTCCGTGGGGAAAATGGTCAGGGCGTAGGTTTCTCCCCCCAGACGGTCGGAAAGCTCAATGGAGGGCTTGTTGTGCACGTCCGGCCCCACCTTCAAGGCAATGCCCGTGACCTCAAAGCGCTTGTCCAGATAGATGGCCAAAGCCCCCTTCAAGTCCTCACGAAAGGCTTCGCACAGGGGCTTTACGGCAAAGGGCGCCTCCTGAGGCAAAAGGGGCATGGGGGTGGTTTCAATCTGGTGGGTCTTAGAAGGGGAAGGATGGGCGGGATAAAAAGTCAGGGGTTCGTTCATGGAAGGTACCTCCTTTGATTCGATTCATACAATAAAAGCATACCATAGGAGGCAACGAAATGCAACGGTCGGTTTGCTCACTTGAGGAAGGCAAGTTTCACATTCTGTTCACAGCCATGCCGTTGACGAAAGGGGGCATATGCAGTATACTGCGTTTTGCTAACCGGGTTAGTAAAAAACGTGAGGGAGGTTTGCCGTGGCAACCCAAGAGCAGGTGGAAGTGTTGCTGGCGGCCATGCACAAAGCACCGCCGTCAGAAAAGTACCAGAAAATGGACAGGAGCTCCATGGGCATCCGAGCGATTTTAAAGTATCTCAGCCGAAAGAATGAACGGGCTACTGCCGGAGAAATCAGCAAGGCCTTGGGAGTCAGCACCGCCAGAGTGGCTGTGCTTTTGAAAAAGATGGTAGCCAAGGGACTGCTGGAGAAAAAGAGCGATCCTGCGGACGGCCGGCTGGTGGTGGTGTGTCTGTCTCAGCAGGGGAAGGATGCGGCCGAACAGCTCCGTCGGGAGATATGCGGCTTGCTGGGCTCCCTGATCGATGAAATCGGCTTGGAACGGATGCTGGAGTTTGCCGCCGTTTCCAATGAGATTCATGAAATCATAAAAAGGACGGAAAGCGACTGAGGCCGAAGAAAGCCGTATTTCTTTCGGGAAGCATTTAATCGGGTTAGAAGTTTAGTAAAAGGAGAAAGTTTCATGCTGAAATTATTGAAGAAACTGCCGAGGCGTGACTGGCTGTATGCGCTGATCTGCGTGGCCCTCATCGCTTCGCAGGTGTGGCTGGATATCACCATGCCGGGGTACATGAACGAAATTACGGTGCTGGTGGAGACCCCGGGCAGCGCCATGTCCGATGTGCTGGCGGCGGGGGGCATGATGCTGCTGTGCGCTCTTGGGAGTCTGCTGGCCGCCGTGATTACGTCCATGTTTTCCTCCCGCATCGGCAGCGATTTAGCCTACAGCCTGCGCAACGCCATGTTTTACAAGGTGCAGAGCTTTTCCATGGAGGAGATTGGCCGCTTCTCTACGGCCAGCCTTATTACCCGCTCCACCAACGACATCCAGCAGGTGCTCATGTTCATCGTCATGGGATTGCAGATGCTCATTAAGGCGCCTCTTACGGCAGGCTGGGCCATTGTGAAGATTGCGGATAAGGAGTGGCAGTGGACCATCTCCGTGGCCGCCGCCGTGTGCATTCTTCTTGTGGTGGTAGCCATCTGCATTTCCCTGACCATGCCCAGATTCAAAAAGATTCAGAAGCTCACGGACGATTTGAACCGGGTGACGAGGGAAAATTTGACCGGTCTGCGGGTGGTCCGCGCCTACAACGCCGAGGGCTATCAGGAGGAAAAATTCGAAGGCGCCAACGAGGCTTTGACCGGCACCCAGCTGTTCACCCAGAGAACCATGGCCTTTATGATGCCCTCCATGCAGTTGATTATGAGCGGGTTGTCTCTGGCGGTTTACTGGATTGGTGCAAATCTGCTGGGGCAGGTGGCGGACCCCATGGGCAGAATTGCCCTGTTCGGGGACATGATGGTCTTTACCCAGTACGGCATGCAGGTGGTCATGTCCTTTATGATGCTGGTCATGGTGTTTATGATTCTGCCCCGTTCCTCCGTGTCTGCAAAGCGTATCAATGAGGTGCTGGACACCGAGCCTGCCATCCTCAACGGCAGCCGCACGGAAGGCAGGGAAGGGGTAAGCGGAGAGATTGAGTTCAAAAACGTGACCTTCCGCTATCCCGATGCAGAGGAAGCGGTGCTCAAGGACATTTCCTTTACGGCGAAAAAGGGTGAGACCGTGGCCTTTATCGGCTCCACCGGCTGCGGCAAGAGCACGGTAATCAATCTGGTGCCCCGCTTCTATGATGCAACGGAAGGCCGGATTCTGGTGGACGGTGTGGACGTGCGGGAGTATGACGAGCACGCCCTGCGCAATAAGATTGCCTACGTTTCCCAGCGGGCCACCCTGTTCTCCGGGTCGGTGCGCTCCAATATTGCCTACGGCGACAACGGAAAGCCTGCTCCCACGGAACAAGAGATTGCCGAGGCCGTGGAAGTGGCTCAGGCCAAGGACTTTGTGGAAAAGCTGGCGGATACTTACGACGGCTTTGTGGCCCAGGGGGGAACCAACTTCTCCGGCGGCCAGAAACAGCGGCTGTCCATTGCCCGTGCCATTGCACGGAAGGCGGAGATTCTCATCTTTGACGACTCCTTCTCGGCTCTGGACTATAAGACGGATCGGGTACTGCGGAATGCTCTGAAGGAAAAATGCGGGAATACCACACGGCTAATCGTGGCCCAGCGAATCGGCACCATTCGGGATGCAGACAAAATCATCGTGTTGGACGAAGGCCGCATTGTGGGCATGGGCAAGCACAAGGAACTGATGCAAACCTGCCAGGTTTACCAGCAGATTGCCCTGTCTCAGCTCAGTAAGGAGGAACTTGCGTAATGGAACGAAAAGAATATGAAAT
>CAYUHW010000072.1:0-7539 GCA_964444605.1 uncultured Christensenella sp.
AGCAGATGAACACGTCGAAGGGCTCTTCCTTCTGGGAAATGGCCAGAATGCCCTTTTGAATCTCATTGATGGCGGCGGCCTCCTGCTCATAGAGGCGGCGCTGGACGGCATCCGCACGGGAAAGGGCGGACTTATAGTCTTCATCGTCGAAGATGGAGGTAAACTGGGTTCTGTGGACCGTGGGCACCCGCTTGCCGGTGTTGGGATCTTCCACATACTCAATGCCGTAGCGGCAGAGCACCAGAGACCAGTAGATTTCAGGGTCGGTATTGTCCTCCTCTAAAATCTTTTCGTAGATGGCCATGGCCTTGTCGAACTCGTTGCTGCGGCGGAAGTGGTTGGCACGGTCATAGAGCTTGGCACGGCGGTCATCGTCCAGACGGGGCAGGGTCTGCTGGAGACCGCAATATTCGCACTGCACCACGGTGGCGTTGGGCTGCACCTCCATGGCGCCGCCGCACATTTTGCACTTAAAAACGGACATACTCTCCTCCTGTTATTTCGATTTCTTCTCTGCCTTCACAAGGCTTTTCCGACGGTTCAAAAGGGTCAGCAGTTTTTCCACGTCCTCTTCCTGCATCTGCTGCTCCAGACGGCGGATATACTCTTCCATCTCCCCGTCCAGACTGCAGGGGGTGGGGTCGGCAAAGCGCATTTCCTCCGCCAGCTTCTTAAGCCCCTCATGGTTTGTTTCTGTAGCCAAGGCGTTGACACGGGCACGGAGGGCCTTCCACCCGGCGGTGGTGTCTATGAGGGTGGCTTCGCTTTGGACGGTAACCTGCTCGGCGGCGTCCCGCACCACGAGGCAGATGCAAGCGGCGGCAAAGAGGAGAATCTCCAGCAAAGCCCCCAGCCACAGGGGGCACAGGGTGCTGAAGGCCATGAGCAAAAGGGCCAGGCAGATTTCCCCCGCCGTAGCGGCGCAGGCCACCTTGAACAGGGGCCAGCCCAAAAGCTTACTCTCCAGGGTGTTCTTTTCACGGAAGGCACGGACAAAGGCCAATGCGCACAGGGCGAACATCAAAGGCAGGCACACCAGGGCCAGCCAGTACACCCCCGTTTTGCGGAAGGGAATGAGCAGCGCCGCCGCCAGCACCGCCGCCAAAGAACAGCCCCAAAGGCTCCAAGCGTGTTTCGTCAGCTTCATGATATATATCCTCCTTTACCGTTTACTCAGGTTTCTTACTGCCGCACTCCGGGCAGAACTTGCTGGAGATGCCCGTTTTCCCGCAGGGGCAATTCCAAAGGGCAGGGGCTTCGGGGCGCTTTGCTCCGCACTCCGGGCAGAACTTGCTGGAGATGCCCGTTTTCCCGCAGGCGCAGTTCCAAAGGCTGGGGGATTCGGGCTGTTTGGCCCCGCACTCCGGGCAGAATTTGCTTTGGATGTTGGTTTTGCCGCAGGCGCAGTTCCAGCCCTGTGCCCCATTGACAGAGGCCTTCAGGGTATCGCCCACGGCACTGCTCACAGGCACGATGGCGTCCTTGGCCATGTCCATCACGCTGCTGACAGCCCCCAGACCTACGCCCAGACCCATGATATCCCCGGCCATGCCGCCCAAGCTGCTCACCAGGGAGCCGCCGGAGTTTTCGTTCTCCATGGCGGCCAAGCCAATCTGGCGGGCGGTCTCCTGCTGGTAGGTGTAGCCCTTCATGCGCATCTCCTGGGCTTCTGCCTGTGCCTGCAAGCGGTAGGCCTCGGCTTCCGCCGCCGCCTTAATCTTCAGGGCATCCGCTTCTCCCTGTGCCTGAATCATCTTCATTTGCGCCGCCGTGCGGGCTTCCACGCTCTTGCGGGTGAAGGCGGCTTCGGCCTCGGCCGTGCGGATCTCCTCCTCCCGAATCTTCAGATGCATGTCCGCATGCTGCTGTTTGAGGCGGCGGAAGTTGGGGTCGTCGTCGGGGGTGACGATGTTGCTGATATAGAACTCCGGCATCTCAAGGCCGTAGCTCTCCAGCTCCGGGTTGATGGCGGCCCTAAGGGCTCTGCCTATGGTATCAAGATGCTCGTCCAGCTCCAGCACGTTGAGGCCGTTGCCCTTAATGACTTTAGCAAGGTTGGCCTTGACCTGGGTCATAATCAGGGTGCGGAAATAGCCGGTGTTCTGGCTAAAAATGTCCTCCTGCTTCATGCCTCCGGCGGTGCCCACCAGACGGATGAGGAGCTTTCTTGCATCCGCCACCCGCAGATTGAAGGAGCCGGAAGCCCCCAGATCCACGGACAGCCCCGTAGCCGGATCAAAGAGGCGCACCTTGCTGGCCGTGCCCCACTTGATGCCCATTTGGGTGACCAGATTGACAAAGTACACCTCCGCATGGAACATCTGTCCCTCCACAGGCAGAGGATAGAGCTTGTCCATCTTGGGCAGTACCCCGGTCTCCAAAGTGTAGCGGCCGGGGCCGAAGGAGTCCAGAGCCTCCCCGTTTCTATAGAAGACGGCCTCCTGACTCTCGTGGACGATAAGCTGGCTGCCGGTGACGAAGTTGGTCACGGGGTGCTTCCACACGAAGGTGGTGTTGTCCCCCTCATAGCGGATGACGGCGGGAATGCCCTTCTCCCTTGCCTCCGCCAGCTTGCTCTCCTTCTGCACATCGCAGACCGTGTCGCATAGAGGGCAGGTAACCTCAGCCGCATTGGACGCCGCCTGCAAAACACAGCCGCAGGTGGGGCAGGGGAAATGGACGAGGTTGCGCCGAGAGGCATCGGGCATCAAGGACTCATGGCACACCGGGCAGCGGGCTTTGTTGCCCTCCGCCTGATCGTACACCACCTTATTGCCGCAGGAAGCGCAGGAGACGGTGGCCAAGCGATCGTTTTTTACATGAATGACGTTGCCGCAGGAACATTGGATGTGTTTGCCCGCAAAGATTCCGGTGGCGGCCTGTACATAGTTGCCGCAGACGGGGCAGGCGATGACGAATTTGCTCATAGTGTTGACTCCTTTCTGTCCATGGAAAGAGGACGAAGTTCCCTCCGTCTTCATTGCGTTGCAGTTCTATCTTTCTCGGGGCCTCGGCTCCGTAAAAGTTATCTATATATCAATTCGGTCGAAAAAAGTCGATTATTATTCAACATTATAAGGTTTTATGTCTTATTTGTCAACTTTTTCGGTTTCTGTGACTTTATATTCTATAATGGTGAAAAAGCTGGAAGGGAGGCGAAAGCATGATTGGGGAAAGACTGTGGGAACTGAGAAAGGATGCGGGTCTGACTCAGGACGATCTTGCCGCCCTTTTGAACATCAACAAGCATTCCATCTCCTCCTACGAGCGGGGGAAGAGCGAGCCCCCCGATGTCATCAAGATTGCCATCGCCCGGTATTTCAACGTATCCGTAGACTATTTGCTGGGACTGACCGACACCCCCTCCCCCCTCTCCAAGGGGCAGCTGACGGTGCGGCTACCCTCCGGGTTCCCGGAAAAGCGGATGCCTGAGCTGCAGGAGTACATAGAGTATCTGATTTACAAAGAGAAAAAGAGCGAATAAGGCCCCCTGCCCGCCCCGGATTTTATATATTTTTTTGTTGACAGGAGCGGCATGGGGTGGTAAAATGCGGATAAATTAAAACCGCAAACCGTTGAAGCGGAGATAACGGCAATACTGCCTTTACAGAGAGCCCGCAGTGCTGAGAGTCGGGTAAGCTACAGGTTGTCAAATGGACCGCTGAGGGCGCAGTCAAATGTGTATGCACAGAGTATTCTGCGACGTGAGGCCGACGTCACGGGCCGGGGATATGTTGGTATCCCGCAAAGAGCATGGGGCATCCCATGAAGCAAGGTGGCACCGCGGATATGGCTGTATTCGTCCTTGACAGAAGTTGGATTCTGTCGGGGGCGTTTTTATTTTGCAAAAGCCTCCCCGAATAAATATGTATGTTAGGAGGCAGAGACCATGATCTTCAACGGCATGGATTTTGACACTTACTTTTCCCGCTACCCCGATTCTCAGGGCTTTTTCGGCAAATACGGCGGGTCTTTCGTTCCCGAGCCCCTGCGCATCCCTTTGGAGGAATTGGCAGAAGCCTACGCCGCCGCCCGCCGCTCCCCTGCCTTTTGGGAGGAATTAAAGGGCATCCGCAGGGACTTTCAGGGGCGTCCCACCCCCATTTCCCACCTGTCCCGACTGTCTCAAAAGCTGGGCACGGGGGTGCAGCTATATGCAAAGCGGGAGGATTTAAACCACACAGGGGCTCACAAGCTGAACCACTGCATGGGGGAGGCGCTGCTGGCCAAGTACATGGGCAAGAAAAAGGTCATTGCCGAAACCGGTGCGGGACAGCACGGGGTGGCTCTTGCCACGGCCGCCGCTTACTTTGGGCTGGAGTGCGATATCTACATGGGCACGGTGGACATCCGCAAGCAGGCTCCCAACGTGGCGAAAATGAAGGTGCTGGGGGCACGGGTCATAGAGGTTACGGAGGGCTTACAGACATTGAAGGAGGCCGTAGACGCCGCCTTTGCCGCCTATCTGCGGGAATACAGGGAGGCGGTTTACTGCATCGGCTCCGCCCTTGGCCCTCACCCCTTCCCCATGATGGTGCGGGACTTCCAGCGCATTATCGGAGACGAGGCACGGGAACAGTTTCTCGCCCTGACCGGAGAGCTGCCTCAGGCCGTAACCGCCTGCGTAGGGGGCGGTTCCAACGCCATGGGCATCTTCGCCGGCTTTCTCAATGACCCCGTTATGCTGTATGG
Source organism: uncultured Christensenella sp. (assembly GCA_964444605.1). Lineage (GTDB taxonomy): Bacteria > Bacillota > Clostridia > Christensenellales > CAG-138 > RUG472. Next base: position 4,693 of record CAYUHW010000072.1, read on the forward strand.
GGCGGAGCCTTTGGGCAGGGGCAAAAAGTTGGGGGAGCATGCCGCCAGTCTGGCCTTTGGGGAGGAGGGCATCATGCACGGGTTCAACAGCCTTATGCTCAAGGACGAAGCGGGCAACCCCGCACCCGTGTACTCTGCGGCCAGCGGCTTGGACTATCCCGCCTGCGGCCCCGAGCACGCCTTTTTGCACGATGTGGGGCGGGTGCAGTACGGAGGGGTGACGGACGAGGAGGCCTTGGACGCCTTCTTTGCCCTGTCTCGGCTGGAGGGCATCCTGCCCGCCATGGAAAGCGCCCACGCCGTGGCCTTTGCCATGAAGCTGGGCAAGACCATGCAGAAGGGGAACATCCTGATCAACCTCTCCGGCCGAGGGGATAAGGATGTGGAGTATATTTTGGAGACCTACGGCCTTCGGTAGAATAAAAAAGCTGCCCGCACTTGGGCAGCTTGCTTGTATATACGTTTTGGGAGCGAGCCAATGCCTCTCATTACGCCAACGCCATGCGGCCGTCGGTGAACACGAAGTTCCGCATGCCCCGGCCCTTGACCTTTTCAGGGGGAATGGCGGCCTCGATGGCACGGATATCCTCCTCCGTCAAGGTAATCTGCAATGCGTCAATGGACTCCTGCAAATGCTCCGGGCTGGTGGTGCCTACCAAACTCTGCACATGGTCGTATTTAGCCAGAGACCAGGCCAGAGCAAGCTGGGAGAGGGTGACCCCCTTCTCATCGGCGATCTTCTTGACCTCCCGAATCATGGCCAGATTGGTCTCCCGATTCTCGGGGGCCAGCAGGCCTCTTGCATGGGGCATGGGAGGCATATTCAGCACACGGTCGGTCAAAAGACCGTGTCCCACGGTGCCAAAGGCCAGCACCTTTACCCCCAGTTCCTTGGCGGCGGCAATCAGTTCTTTTTCAATACTGCGCTCGATGAGGGAGTAGGACATCTCCACCGTATGGATGGGATGCACCTTGCAGGCACGGCGCAGGGTCTCCGCATCCACCATGGACAGGCCGATATGCTTGACGTAGCCTGCCTGCACCTGCTGGGCAATGGCGCCCACCAGCTCCTCCACGGGCACGGTGGTGTCCTGACGGGCGGGCTGGTACAAATCCACATACTCTAAACCAAGGCGGCGGAGAGAGTAGGTCAGGTGTCCCTTAACATGAAAGGGGTTTACGTCCAGACCGTAGATGCCCCCCTCGGGAGACGGCAGCACGCCGAACTTCAGGGACAAAAAATAGCTGTCACGGTTTACGCCCTTTAGGGCCTTGCCCGTCACCAGCTCGCTTTCCCCGGCTTGATAGAATTCCCCTGTATTAAAAAGGGTGATTCCTGCATCCAGTGCGGCGTGGATGGTCTTCACAGAGCTCTCGCAGTTGCCATGCATATGCATGCCCATGGTGCCAAGACCCAGTCTGCTCAATTCCGTCATGGTTGTTTCCTCCTTAAGCATTCGTTGCCCTCATGGCCTCCCTCTCCTTAAAAGCAGTCGGAAGCCGAAGGGTGATTATATATTTATTTTACCATAGGGACGTTCTGCATGTCTATTCTTTTTGTGTGCAAAAGGGAATTTCGGAGCAATTCGCCCCCTCTCTCATCCCCTCAGTCTTGTTCCTTCCGCTTTCGCTCCCGTCACAAGCCAGCTCCCCTTGTTCACCAAGGGGAGCCAAGGGTTATAGAAGTAGCCTGCGTTTGCCTTTGCTTTTACCCGTACAAGACGCTTACATCGCATGGCTCCCCTTATTGTGTAAGGGGAGCTGTCACCGAAGGTGACTGAGGGGATAAGTTGAACCCGCTTCCTCTCTCATCCCCTCAGTCTTGTTCCTTCCGCTTTCGCTCCCGTCACAAGCCAGCTCCCCTTGTTCACCAAGGGGAGCCAAGGGTTATAGAAGTAGCCTGCGTTTGCCTTTGCTTTTACCCGTACAAGACGCTTACATCGCATGGCTCCCCTTATTGTGTAAGGGGAGCTGTCACCGAAGGTGACTGAGGGGATAAGTTGAACCCGCTTCCTCTCTCATCCCCTCAGTCTTGTTCCTTCCGCTTTCGCTCCGGTCACAAGCCAGCTCCCCTTGTTCACCAAGGGGAGCCATGCGGTATAAGTATCTTGCGCAGGATTGGTTGCAACGCACTGTCACACTCAACTGTACAAAATGCAAAAATGTCCGAATGCATGGCATTCGGCAAGGTTTCGTGCCCCTCAAAATGCGTCACCGGCGCATTTTGCCCCTACAGGTCGGGGCGAATCCCTGCGGGATTCCACCTCACGGCTCAGTCAGGGCGCAGCTCTCAGGCTCCACCGGAGCCTGATTCACTACTGCGCCCGTTCTCATCCTTCTGCCCCTGCCAAACAAAAAAGCCGCCATACGGCGGCTGTTTGGCAGGGGCAGAAGGACTCGAACCCTCAAGAACGGTTTTGGAGACCGCTATGTTACCATTACATCATGCCCCTATGGCGGGTGGAAACCTGCATGGATTATTGTACCAAATGCAGACGAAAAATGCAAGCATTTTCTTTGTCCCGCGAAAAATATGTTTTACACGAACCGGCTCAGGTACCGATGGAGGTTCCAATAAGCAATCTTCCCCGTTTCCTCCTCAGAAAAACCGGCCCGCCGCAGTTCCCGGCAGAGCGCAGGATACCCGCTGCTGTCAGGGATTTCCGGGGGATAGGCGGTCATGCCGTCAAAGTCGGAGCCGAAGCAGCAGCAATCGATGCCCCCCACGCTGACAATATGCATGATGTGGCGGACGATATCCTTTAATCCCGCTCTGCCCCGCTCCACCAACTGGGGGGAGTAGAAGTTCACCCCGATGACTCCGCCCTGAAGGGCAATCTCCCGAAT
>CAYUHW010000073.1:0-7514 GCA_964444605.1 uncultured Christensenella sp.
TCCTACGGCAATGTGCGCATCAACATTGTGGACACGCCCGGCCACGCCGACTTCGGCGGCGAGGTGGAGCGCATTCTCCAGATGGTGGACGGCGTGCTGCTGCTGGTGGACGCCTTTGAGGGCTGCATGCCCCAGACCCGCTTTGTTTTGCGCAAGGCCCTGGAACTGAACAAGGTGCCCGTGCTGGTGGTCAACAAGGTGGATCGTCCCGACGCCCGTCCCTACGAGGTAGTGGACGAGGCGCTGGAGCTGTTCATTGAGCTGGGCGCCACCGCCGAGCAGCTGGACTTCCCCGTGGTGTATGCTTCCGCCCGCCAGGGCATTTCCGGGTATGAGCCGGATCAGTTGGAAAACAACATGAAGCCCATTTTCGACACCATTTTGAAGACCATTCCCGCCCCCTCCATGGACGTGGCGGCACCTTTGCAGATTCTCTTCTCCACCATCGATTACGATGAGTATGTGGGCAAAATCGGCGTAGGCCGCATTGAGCGGGGCACCGCCAGAAAGGGCATGCCCGTCACCGTTTGCGGCGGCGCAGACAACAAGGTGCGCAACGGGAAGATTGCCCGTCTCTATCACTTTGAGGGACTCCACCGTGTGGAAGCCGAGGAAGTGCAGGCGGGAGACATTGTGTGCGTAGCGGGCATTGAGGATTTGAACGTAGGCGAAACCGTGTGCGACCCGGCCAAGGTGGAGCCCATGCCCTTTGTGCATATTGACGAACCCACCGTATCCATGCTCTTTAAGGTCAACGACAGCCCCTTTGCAGGGAAGGAAGGCCGCTGGGTCACCAGCCGAAATCTGCGGGAGCGGCTGTTTAGAGAGGTCAAGACCAACGTGAGTATGCGGGTGGAGGAGACCGAGTCCACGGACACCTTCAAGGTTTCCGGACGAGGGGAGCTGCATCTGTCCATCCTCATTGAGACCATGCGCCGGGAGGGCTATGAGTTTGCCGTCACCCGTCCCAAGGTCATTATGAAGCAGGACGAAAACGGGAAGATGCTGGAGCCCATGGAGGAGCTGACCATTGACGTGCCCACGGAGTTTGTCGGCGCCGTCATGGAGAAGCTGGGCACCCGCAAGGCGGAGCTGACGGATATGTCCGCCATGGGAGACACGGGCACCCGACTCCAGTTTAAGATTCCCGCCAGAGGCCTTATGGGCTACCGCAGCGAGCTTTTGACCGACACCAAGGGCAACGGGGTTATGAGCCATCTGTTTTTGGATTATGAGGAGTACAGAGGGCCCATTGAGAGCCGTGACAGCGGGTCTCTGGTAGCCCACGAAACGGGAGACACCAGCTCCTACGGCCTGTTCTACGCTCAGGAGCGTGGACGGCTCTTTGTGGGCCCGGGCATCCCCGTGTACGAGGGAGAGATTGTAGGCGAGAACGCACGGAACGAGGACATCGTGGTCAACGTGTGCAAGAAGAAGCATGTGACCAACATGCGTGCTTCCGGCAGCGACGAAGCCTTGCGGCTGACGCCTCCGGTAATCTTTACCTTGGAGCAGTGCTTGGAGTTTATTGCCGACGATGAGCTGGTGGAGGTTACCCCCAAGTCTATCCGTATGCGCAAAAAGTACCTGTCCAAGGAACAGCGCATGAAGCTGGCCGCCAGAGGCATTAAGGACTAAAAAAGCATATAGGAAAAAGGGACGGTTTTCGTCCCTTTTTTTGTGCATAAAGAGCGGGGCAGAGGGGATACTTAGAAGGAGCCCCGAGAGGGGAGAATGCTTTTTATAAAGGAGAAGGAACATGCACGACAACGGAAAACAGACCATTGACTGTCAGGTGACAAGCTGCCGCTACAATCGGCAGGGGTGCGGGTGCAATCTCAGCCGCATTGAGGTGAAGCCTGTTTGCCACTGCCATTCGGGAAAGGAAAACGAGAGCCTGTGCGGCTCCTACGAGGCAGATTCGGAGGAGAAGTAACGGAATATGGAACGAAGGGACGGAATCTCCGTCCCTTTCACCGGAAAACAAACACTCCCTCCGCAAAAAAGCAGAGGGAGGTTTTCTTTATAAGATGTCTGTCAGGTTGGACAGCCGCTTTATGGTGATGTCGGAATCCGGGTCGTTGCCCTCCGTGCGAATGCCGATGGCACGGAAGCGGCCTGCCCTGGCCGCCCGTACGCCGGACTTCGCGTCCTCAATGACCATGGCGTTTTGGGGCGGCACTCCCAGCAGGGAGGCGGCCAGCAGAAAGACCTCCGGGTCGGGCTTGGAGTTTTTAATCATGGTGCCGTCCGCCACGGCATCGAAAAAGTCTCCAAGACCCAGTTGGCGGAGAATCAGCTTGGCGTTTTTGCTGGAGGAGCCCACGGCCAGCAAATAGCCCCGCTGGCGCAGGGTGTGCAGGGTCATGCGCACGTCCCTGGAAAGATCCCCGGGGGTCATGGCGGCAAGATACCCCTTATAGAGACTGTTTTTTTCCTCCGCCATAGCCAGCTTTTCCTCTTTGGAATAGAGATTGCTTTTCTCTCCCAGCAGAATTTCCAGACTCTCCATGCGGCTGACCCCCCGAAGGCGTCCGTTGGCCTGTTCGTCAAAGGGAATCTTTAGCCTGTCTGCCAGGGCCTTCCATGCCAGATAATGATACCTGTCGGTACTGCAGAGGACCCCGTCCAAATCAAAGATAATGGCGTAAATATCGTTCATGCTTTTAGTTGAAAGCCGTTCCTCGTAAACACAGGCAGCTTTCCCTTTCCTCCTGCGGTGACGGTCTGCCCGCCCTCGTATTTCGTGCCGTCAAAGAAGTCGAACCACACCCCTGCAGGGAGATACACCTTGCGGGATTGGGCCTTTTCCTCCAGCAAAGGAGCCACCAGCAGATCCTCCCCCAGAAGATACTCGTCTTCTATGTTTATTACCTGCTCATCCTCAGGCCATTCATAGACCAGAGGCCGCATAAAGGGCTTGCTGTCACGGACGCATGCCTGCGCCGTTTCCCAGAGATAGGGGCGCAGCCTTTCATGGAGCCTGTGCCAATAGCGCATTTCGTCCATAAAGCCGGGGGTATGGTAACTATCCTCCATGTTCCAGGGACTGCGCTCGTTGTTGCCCTGACCGCCGGGCATCAGCTCCCGAAACTGTCCCCCGTCCGGCTCGGAGTGCCACTGCATAATGGGGCAGAAGCAGGCCGTCTGGGTGGCTCTGCGGTATAAATCCAAGGTGGGCAGAGGCCCTGCAAAGCCTCCCAAATCAAAGCCCCAGAAAAGGATGCCCGTGGCGGCGGCGGACAAGCCTGCCTTTAAAACGGCAGACAGTTCCCTGTTTTGGGACTGCTGATCCCCGCCCCAGTGGCAGGGGACGGTGTGCTGCCCCGAGAACCCGGCACGGCTGAAGATGACGCCCTCCCTGCCCACAAAATCACGGTACCTTTCCGTATACATGGCTGCATATCCGTTGCCCCCCTCTTTGCCCGTGGTTCCGTCATAAAAGCGGGCATCGGCCCGGTGGATAAACTCCCCGCCGTCCGTTTTAAAGCCGTCAACGCCCATGTCCATCAGGTAGCGGCGCTTTTCAAACCAGCTTCGGCAGGTTTCGGGGTTGGTGAAGTCCGGCACCATGGAGCCGGGGAACCAATGCCCCCGGGGAATGGTGTAGGGGGTGCCGTCGGCCAGAGAGACGCAGAGCTTGCGGCGAAGGGCGTCCTCACGGTCAAGATCGTTTTGCGCGTTTGGCGCCTCTTCCTCCCCCTGCTTTTTATAAACGGGCACCTGCCAGAGCAGCAGCTTCAGCCCCGCATCGTGGAGGGTTTGAATCATTTGTTTGGGGTCGGGCCAGGGGGAGTCGGAAAAGTCAAAGTCCTCATATTTCAGTCCCTGCCCGTGGGGAACGGGGGTATACTTGGCGCCGTTCCAGATATAAAAGGTTGCCTCGTCGCTCCACGCCTCCAGCACTGCCACGGAGGCGGGAAAATCATACCTCCTGAGCTTTTCAAGAAGGGCGTCTACGTCCCTCTGGCTGCTCCAGCGGTTGGCGGATACCCAGATGCCCAGCGTCCACTCGGGAGGCAAAACCGCCGGGCCGAAAAGCCCCATGTACTCTCTGATCATTTCTTCCGGAGTGCCGGAAAAGAGCACCACATCGGCCTGTTCGGGCAGGGTTACGTCAATGCAATCTTCTTTAAAGGCAAAGACGGTGACCTCCTTTGTATCCGCATAGAAACCAAAGCCTGTGTCCGTCCAGAAAAAGGGAGCGGGACAGTAGGTTTTCTCCCCCTGAAAGCAGAATTTTTCCTGCACCGCATTGACGACCGTCTTCCCCTTCTGGTTTAGACCATCGTACTTTTCTCCCATGCCGTAAGCGCCATGATAGCGAAGGCGGATGCTTAAACGGCTCCCCCTGCGGCAAAGGTCTCCCCCGCCGTAGGAAAAATGTTCGACTTGATAGGATACACGCTGCATACTCTTACCCCTTGATGCCTCCTGCCATCATGCCGTCCTTAAACTGCCGCTGGGCAAAGAGATAGATGAGAATAATGGGAATCATGGAGATCAGACTCCCGGCCATAAGCACGTTGTACTCCGTGGCATACTGTCCGTTCAGGGTGGACAGGGCAATGGGCAGGGTCATCTTGTTGCGGTCCGTCAGCATGAGCAGGGGCCACAGATAGTCGTTCCAAGCCTCCATAAAGGTGGTGATGGACAAGGTGGCCAAGCTGGGAAGGCATAGGGGCAGGGCCACCTTCCCAAAGACCTGAAACACGTTGGCACCGTCGATTTTGGCGGCATCCAAGAAGTCGTTGGGAATCGTCCGCATCTGCTGCACCAGCATGAACACCGCAAAGGGGCGGAAAATTGAGGGCAGGATGACGCTGGCGTAGGTGTCCGTAAGCCCCATCTTGTTCATGATGACGAACAGGGGAATCATGGTGACCTGGGTGGGAATCATCATGGTGGCCAGATAGCACCTTAGAAGCACGTTGTTGCCGGGGAAGCGGAGCTTTGCAAAGGCAAAGGCCGCCATGGAGGAGGACAGCAGGGTGATGAGGGTGTAGCTGACGGAGATAAACAGGGAGTTGCCGATGGTCTTTGCAAAGGGGAACTTGGAGAATACCTTGATATAGGCGGCCAAAGTGGGCTCTTTGGGAATCCATTCAATGGGGATGGACATCAAAGCCCCTCGGCTTTTGAAGGAGGTGGAGAGCATCCAAAGGAAGGGAATCATGGACACCACGGCCAGTGCGGCGGCGATGATGTAGAAGCAAATTGTCTGAATCCGTTTTTTAGTCGTCATAGTGCACCCACTTTTCCTGCCCCTTCATCTGAATGGCGGTGAACACCATGATGATGGCAAAGAGAATCCAGGAGAAGGCCGCCGCATAGCCCATGCGGTAGTAGCGGAAGCCGTAGTTGTAAATGCGCTCCACCATGACCTGGGTGGCGCCGTTGGGGCCGCCGCCGGTCATAATCATAATCTGGGGGAAGAGCTGGAAAGCGTTGATCATGCTGACAATGAGCACATAGAAGAGGGAGGGGGTCAGCAGGGGCAGGGTGATTTTGAAAAACTTAATCCAGCCGTTGGCACCGTCCATGGAGGCCGCCTCATAGTAGGTCTTATTGATGCCCACCAGCCCGGAAAGAAGAATCAAACCGAAGAAGCCCATGTCCTTCCACACGGACACCAGCACAATGGCGGGCATGGCCCATTTCTCATCCGTAAGCCAGCCGGGGCCCCGGATGCCGAAGAAGCCGAGGATGCCGTTTAAGGCGCCGTACTGGGGAGAGAGCACGGATTTCCAAATAAGGGACGCCGCCACCCAGCTTGTGAGAACCGGAATGTAGTACAGGACACGGAAAGCGCCGATGCCTTTGCGGGGACGGCTGAGAAGGTAGGCCACCAGCAAAGAGGCGGCCAGCATAAGGGGAATGTAGAGAAGGATATATTCGGCGGTGTTGCCCAGGGTTCTCCAAAATTCCGGGGTGGTCAAAATCTTTGCGTAGTTTTCAAAGCCCACAAAGTGCTCCTCAAGAAAATTGGGAGCCGTCAGCTTGTCCAGACCGTTCCAATCCGTCAGGCTGATGAGCCCGGATATAATCAGTGGCAGAAGGCTGAAAATCAGCATGCCGATCAGACTGGGCATTAGAAACGGGGAGGCAACCAGCAAGCCGCTTCCCCGTTTCTTTGGATTTGATTTCATCTTGCTCTGCATCTTTGCACCTCCAAAGGGAAAAGGAGGCCGCCGACAAGGTTCGCCGGCGGCCCGTAAGCGAAAGTTAACCGAGGGTAATCTGGGCTTCGCACTCAGCCTGCGCCTGATCCAGCGCTTCCTGCACGGTGATGGTGCCTTCGGCGGCTGCGGCCAGCTTCTGGGTGATGATGTCGCTCATGAGGGCATAGTCCTCAATGACGGGAGGCATGACCAGATAGTTCAGGCTCTCAAAGACGGCCTTGCGGTTGGCAGGCGGGGTGATGTTCAGATAGGCGGACAGAGCGTCCAGATCCTTCAGAGCGGGCAGATCCCAGCCGGCTTCCAGACGGATGTCGGCGGAGGCGGTGCTGGAGGTCAGCCAGGCCAGCCAAGCGGCGACTTCTTCGGGATGCTGAGTTTCGGGATTCATGACCACGCAGTTGGAGAAGAAGTGGGTAGCCTTTTGGGTGCTGCCGGGCTCCACTACGATGTCCCATTCAAAATCACAGTTGTCGGTGAAGGTCTGGAAAGCCCAGATGCCCGTGGGAATCATGCCCAAGCGGCCGCTCATGAACATATCCCAGTCCCCCATGCCGCCCTGCTGAGCGGCGTTGGGCTGTACGTTGGAAACCAGCACCCGGTCTACCAGGGCCTGGGCGGCCTTCAGGTTTGCTTCGGAATTGATGGTGAACCGGGTCTTGTCTTCGTTCAAAAGGGCGCCGCCGTACTGGGCTACCACCTTAAAGAACTCGTTGTAGGTAATGGGCTGCCAGATGCCGAAGATGTCATCGCCCAAAGCCCGAATCTTCTCGGCGGCGTTCTGCAGATCGGCCTGGGTCCAATCGTCGGTGGGGTAGGCAACGCCGGCCTGATCGAACAGAGATTTGTTGTAAATCAGCACCACGTTGGAGAAGCTCTCGGGCAGACCGTACTGCTTGCCGTTGACGTTGAAGGCGTTGAGAGCGGTGTCGTTGAGGCCGCTGACATCCACGCCGGAAATCTCGGCCAGAAGGCCCTTGTTGGCGTAGGCGGCGAAGTTTTCAATATTCAGTTCGTAGCAGTCGGGAGCGGTGCCGCCGGCCACGCGGGTCTGCATCTGGGTGAAATAATCGTCATAACCGATGGTTTCCACTTCCACCTTGATGTTGGGATGCTTGTTTTCAAAAGCGGCGACCATCTTGGAAAGGGTCTCTTCGTTGCCGCCGGAAGAGTTGAAGTTGCAGTAGGTAATGGTGACGGGTTCTGCGGCAGGGGCATCGGCCGCATCGTTCTTATCGTTCTGAACGGGGGTCTGCGCCTCGGATTTGCCCCCATCGGCGGGTGCGTCGCTGTTTGCGGCAGGGGTGCAGGCTGCCAATACCATCAGTGCCGCCA
>CAYUHW010000074.1:0-7411 GCA_964444605.1 uncultured Christensenella sp.
CTCCTGCACGGGAACGTCCTTGATGTCCCTGCGGTTCTCCCCCTCTCCGTTAATACGGAAAGCATTGTAAGCGAAGGGATTCTGATCTTCCTTCCAGAAGAACGCCGTGCCCTCCTGCACGGTGGTTTGCAGGTGCATCTTCTTTAGAACGTTGCTCATGTGCCCTTGAATCCGATTCCCCGCACGGGCAATGCCGTAGCTTTGCACCACGCGTCTGGTAAGCAAGGGAAAGCTGACGGGGGCTTCCTTATCGATAACCGAACGGATTTTTCTTTGAACGGCGCTCTCATTCCCCGGCTCCGTAAAAGAATCGGCAGGCAAGGCTTTATAGGGAAGGACGGCCGCCTTATAGACGGGTGCAGATTTTGCAGGAGCGGGCGGCACCGTCATGGCAACTGCCTCGGGGACATGGCTCTGGAGTTTTGCAGACTCTCCCGACCCAGGGGTCAATGCAGCCGGCTCTTCTGCCGTAGCCGCCGATTCCGCTTTAGAAGCCTCCTCGCTGGTTTGAATCTCCTGCAGTTTGTCCAGAATCCGCTTGAGTTCCTTATCCCGATTGTCCCACCAGTCTACACACCAGATTCGAAGAATCTTCCAGCCCAAGCCGCTGAGCACACCGATTTGGGCAATCTCTCGGTCGCGGGTGGTTTTGGCGGCACCGTAGCTGAAGCCATCCAGCATAATGCCCAGCATATACCGATCGGGATTCTTGGGATCCACCACGCCTACGTCCAAACGATACTCGGAACGTCCCACGGACAAATCCGTTTCGTACCCCTTCTCCTTCAGCGCCTTGCAAATGGATTCCTCTACGCCGCTATAGGATTCCTTCCGCTCCACAGTCGTCTCCTCCACCGCCAAGGCACGGCCTTCCGCATATTCCAAGAAACTGCGCAAGGCGGCGACACCCTCCGCTTTGGAGCGGTTCAAATCCAGTTGATCCGAGCGCATGGTGGAGAATACCATCATTTCGCACCGGGCACGGGAAACGGCAACGTTCAGCCGCCGCCAGCCGCCGTCACGATTCAGAGGGCCGAAGTTCATATACAGCTTCCCCTTTTCATCGGGGCCGAAACCGACAGAGAACAGAATCACATCCCGTTCATCGCCCTGGACATTTTCAAGGTTCTTGATGAACAGAGGCTCCTCTTCATTGAGCGCCCACTTTTCCAGCTCCCCGTCCCGGGTATAGGCTTCGGTCAGCAGATCGTCAATCAAGTGCTGCTGAGAGATGTTGAAGGTAACGATGCCGATGCTCTGCTTTGACAGCTCGGGATCCTTGTATCGGCGCTGAATCTCCTGCACTACGGCCTGCGCCTCCCCTTTGTTGGTGCGGGTCTTGCCACGGTCAAAGACGCCGTCCACATGCACAAGATGCACTTTGGACTCCCTGTCGTTGACGGAGGGGAAGGTCAAGAGCTTGTTCTCATAGAAGCGGCTGTTGCTGAAGGCAATCAGGCTCTCGTGGCGACTGCGGTAGTGCCAAAGCAGATGGGACTGAGGCACGTTCAACGCCAGGCAGTCGTCCAGAACGCTTTCCAAATCCTCCGCTTCCAAGTTGTCTTCATCCACGGTGTTGGTAGCGAAGAAAGAGGTAGGCGGCATCTGTTTGGGATCGCCCACAATGACGGCCTCCTTGCCCCGCGCCAGCACCCCTACGGCCTTGCAGGTGGGAAGCTGAGACGCTTCGTCAAACACCACGATATCGAAGGGCTCCTGCCGAGGGTCCAAATACTGAGCCGCCGAAATGGGACTCATGAGCATGCAGGGGCAAAGTCTTGACAGGAGATTGGGAATCTGGTCAAAGAGTTTTCGAATGCTGGTGCCTCTGCCGCCGCTTTTGATACAGCGCTGGAGAATGCCCAGTTCGGAGCTGTGAGCGGCTTCGTAGGTGAAATTGGGAACCTTGCCGGCCAGGCGGCAATAGACCTCCTGCTGGGAAAGGCGGGTCCACTCCTGATCCATCCGCTTGTACTGTTCAATCTTTTCGTTGAACACCGCCCCGGAGAACCGATTCAGCGCATCGCTGTCGTCCATGGCGTCTGCAATCAAGCCTTGGAGCAAGGCCTTCTTATAAGCGGGCAGCACAGACGCATGCTCCATGCCCTCTGCATAGCCTGCGGCCACGTTGGAAAGCCCCGCTTTTTTGGCTTCTTCCGCCGCATTCACGTAGGCAATCCACTCCTTGAGTTCGTCCGCATGCTCCAAAATGCGCAGGCAAAGGGTTTTCTGCCCCTCCAGCCAGTTTTCTTCTTCCTTTTGGCGGATATTCAAAAGGCTGTCGAAAGCCGTTTTTGCCTCGTCAAAAGCGGGTAAGCCGTCTTTAAGGCCGAACACGGCCTCACGCAGTTCCAATCTTCCCCCGTGGGTATGCAGGATATCGTATCCTCCGTACAGGGCATACACTTCCCGATAAGCATTCTGCGCCTCGGCCGCCAAGCGTGCAATCTTGTTCCAATCCGTTGCCTTTCCGCAATAGAAATTGCCCAGATCCTGCCCGTACTTTTGCAGCAATTCCTTAGCCGCCCTGCCCTCTTGCTGATACTCCCGCAACGCCATAATATGGTTTTGCAGGCTGTCCTTGTCCACGGGGGCTTTGGCATAGGCATTGATGGCCTTTGTCAGCTTGTTCATTCCAAGCATCTTCGGCAAAAACCACTTTAAAGACACATCAATAAGCTCTTCCCAAAGGGTTTCCCCGTCCTGGGTCAAAAAGCCGGGGTGAAACCGCTCCAGCAGTTTTTCCTCCCAAAAGTTCGCCTTGGCGGCGTGATTGGCCAGCTCCGTTACCTTCTCAAAATACTGCTGGGGAAAGTCAATCTTGGCCCATGCCGACGGCATCTCGTACCAGCAGGCCAAGTAGGAAGCGGTCTTTACGAGTTTCTTTACATCTTCATAGCAGGCAGGTGCTTTCTCCCCCAGCACCGCCGTCAAGCGGTTCCCATGGTTTTGAATGGTTTCCGCCTGCTTCATGTAGGAATCCACTGTGTTTTTAAGGCTATTGCGCAGAGACTGGGTATACTGGGTGCAGACAACCGCCCGAAGAGGATGATTGTAGGGATGGCCTATCGCTTTGGCGGCTGCAATCAGCCGCTCCACCAGCATTTTCTGGCGCTCCAAGTCCCCCTTGGTCAAGCCCTGGATGAAGGCGCTGTCAAAGGGTGAAAGCTCCGGTGCGTCCCGATAAAGCTCGTATTCGTTGATAAGGGCGTAGGCATTGCTGCCGCATTTGCGCTCTTGATGAATCTGCCGGGCATAGACGTCCAGCTCCCCCCGCATGGCGGCAAGCTGTTCCGCCTTTTGGGCATACTCTTCCGCCGTTTTGGTTTTGGTCACTTCGGTTGCCTTGCGAAGCTGTTCCAGCACATCCTTCTTCTTGGACTTGTTGGAGTGCAGTTCCAAACAGAAGGGGCCGATGCCGATGTTCTCCAGCCGCTTCTCTACCACTTCCAAGGCGGCCATCTTTTCCGCCACAAACAAAACCCGCTTCCCCTTTGCCAGGGCGTTGGCGATCAGAGAGGTAATGGTTTGGGATTTGCCTGTGCCCGGAGGGCCGTGAAGGACAAAGCTCTCCCCGTTGCAGGCGGCTCGAATGGCATAAAGCTGAGATGCGTCTGCGGGCATGGGCAAAAGCACGTTGTTTTCATCCACCCGCTCCCCCATCTCCATAGGCTGGGCTTCCCACGCCAGCTTGCCTTCCATCAGACTGCGGACGATTTTGTTTCCCAGCAAATCGTCCGTGCGGTTGCGGATATCGTTCCACATTACAAACTGGGAGAAGGAGAAAATGCCGATGCAGGCGGTTTCCAAAACGTCCCAATGGGACTGCTCCATAACCGCTTTGCGCATAATGGTCAGCACTTTGCGGATATCCACCCCGTGCTCGTCCTCAGGCAGAGGATCCAGCCCCTTTACCACAATGCCGAAGTCCTGCTTCAGCTTTTCCAGCAGGGTGATGTTCATCTGGGGTTCGTCGTCCCGCAGACGGATTACATAGCCCTGAGCGGCAGACTTGCGCACCATCTCAATGGGCATAAGAATAATGGGGGCATAGCGGGCTTTGGAACTGCGCTTGCTTTCATACCACCGCAGCATGCCCATGGCCAAATACAGGGTGTTGGCGCCGTTTTCCTCCAGGGCGGTTCTGGCCGTGCGGTAGAGCTCCTTAATGATTTTGCTCAGTTCCCCCTCCGTCAGCACGGATCTGAGCCGCTTATTGTCAAACTCCGCCTTAATGATGTCGGCGGCCCGCATTTCGTGGAGTGCTTCAAAGGAGAACGCCTCCATCTGCCAATCGACAGGCCTGGGCAGGATGGTGAAATCACTGCCGTCTGCCAAGGCATTTTCCAAATCGTCCAGAGAATTGGCGAGAATTGGCAGCTGGGTTTTCGTCAGGCGCAGGTTGATCAACGTGTTGCGCATGCCCAAATCCAGCAGTTTCCGCTCCCACTGCATCTTCTTGGGGAGCGCGTCCTCCTGCATATGGGGCTCTATTTGAATGGTTTCCCCCAACTGTGTGGGGGCGAACATGTTCTCTTTTTTAAAGGAGGCATCGTGCTGAATCACCCAGCCCGAATCCGTATGCACCCGCAGGGGTAAAGGATAGATGCCGCTCATCCTGGCTCTGTGGACATCGATAATGTATTCCGCCTGCTGGGCGGTCAAATTCTGTTCCCCCAAGGCACGGGCGATGTCAAAGGATACATCCTTGCCGGTGGTAACCGCTGTGGTCTCCACCACGGCAATCTCGTTGACGCCGGAAGCCAGCCGCTTGGTGATCAGAGAAAAGTCGTCCTGCACGCATTCGGGGAACATTCTCTCCTCCAGCCAAAAGCCTGTAAAGATATGCCCCTCCGTTGCAATCAGCAGGGGGTGCAGGCCTACCGCTTCCAAACAGGAGGCGTACAGCAAGGTCAAATCCAGACAGTTGCCCAGCTTCTGCTGCAGCACCATATCGCACAGCCGCACACGCTGTCCCACCCGCTCAAAGCTGGCAGGGGCTACCACATACGCTATAGCCTGCTCCTTGATGGCCGTGAAGATGGCCGCTCCCTGGCTCAATACCCGGTTTGGATTTTGAGACTGATACCCGTCCATGGAGGTATCGCCTGTCCACTGCCCCAAGAATTCGGTGGCACGGGCAATAATCTTCGCCAATTCGGGGTGGTTGGGCGTGACGAAAGCAGACAGCATCTCCGGATACAAGCCTAAGCCGTGCCACTCATCAAAGGCCAGCATGGTGGTTTCCGCATTGTCGGCGGCCAGCACCGTATCCCCGCTCTTCAGCTCAATGTGCAATACTCCCGCAAGCTTCTCCGTCAGGCCTGCCAGATATTCCCCGTTTAAAACCAGCTTGGGCCGGGAAATGGTAATGGCTTTGTTGGCAGGCAAATGATCGATATGACGAACGAGGGGCAGAGCAAAGGCGGGTGTAGCCGTAATCTCTATGTCTACGTTCTCGATGATGTTGTCGGTGGTGTTTTCGATGGTAATGGACTGAATGGCCACGGCGCCGTTTTGCTGCATGGCGTAATTGATGACGGGAAGAACGGCAACGTCCATGCGGATGGGCTCGTTCCCCAGGCAGTCCGTTTCTTCAGCCGTTAAGGGCAATTCCTTGGCGGCCTGATTGGCCTTTTCGGCACGGTCGTCCTTAGATACTTGGGAGGCCGCCGTGCGGATTTCCTCTACGGCCGCCACCAGTGCGTTGATTTTGTTCTCCTGGGCCTGCAGCAATTTCACGAAGTCGGCGTTCTGCGTTGTATCCTCCGGCATCTGATACTCCGGCGCCTGGAATTCGCAATCCCCGTAAACCTCCATAAACCAGCAGCAAAGGTTGAAGGCAAGGTGAAGCAAGGTGCCCGCCCGCTCGCTGGAATCCAAGCCCGTATGCACGGCATCGTTCCTTGCTTTGCGGAGTGTGTAGAACATATCGTCGATGCGCTTGGGCAAAAGGTCGGCGTATTTCAGCGCCCGAATTCGGTCAGCGTGGGTGGTGTGCTCCGGCAAATCCAGCTTCTCAAAAACGCAGATCTCCTGTGCCACCCGCTCGGCAAGCAGACCGGTCTTGTAAATGCAGGAGTTTGCATCCGCATATAGATACAGCTCTGCCGTCTTCCCAATCTGCGCCATGTCCGGCCAGTATTTCGCTAAAAATTCAAAATTGGATGCCATGATTGTGTCCCCCGTTTTCCCCTGTGTCGCCGATTACATGCTGTCTTCTATGTCTGAGAACATTTTACCAACCATTATGTTTTCTGTCAATTGCTCCATATAACCGCATCCAAAAGGGCCTCTTGCAACGGCCTTGTCAAAAAGCAAAAAACAGGCACTTGCAGGTGTCTGCCAAACCGTCGGCAAACTATATCCCGTCACCCGCGGAGCCGCCGGAACAAACCATCCCCCAAAAATCTTCCTTACACTTCAAAAAGGAGGCTGCCGATTTTCTTTCCGTCCAAGGCAAAGGCGAACAGCGTGCCCTTGTTTACGGCCGCAAAGTATCCCGTGCGTTCATATTCGTCTGCGTACTGCTTTTCAATCAGATCCAGAGTCTCCTTCAGCTGAAGCATGGCCGCAACCTCGTGCTTGCAGTTGCCGCTGCAGAAGCAGGAGCATACAAGGCCGCTGATATCGCCATGGGTGTATTCAAATTCTACCTCATAGCTTTCGCTTCCTTCCACGATTGCATGGCCCTTGGTGCCGTCCACGCTGATGTATTGCACCTTGTTATCCAAGTAGTAACTGCGGCCCCGCTCTGCAACGGCAGAGCTTACCTTCATGCCGCCAAGATTCTCCAGCGGAAAGGAGGTATCGTCGCTGCCGTTTACAAACTCGTCCTCTTCCTTTATGGGCGCCTTAAACCAGCTTACCGCCTTTGTTATGGGCAATGCGGCTCTGTCGAAGGTTACAAAGTGACTGCCGGCCAAAAAGAACCGACCGTGAACGGACGTATCTGCCACCGCTATGACCCGCTTGTATTCGGACACCTTGATTTTGAAATTGTAGTTGACCTCTGTGACACGGCCCCGCCTGCCTTCCAGCTTACCGTCTACATAGACCAGGTCGCCTGCGTGCAAATCAAACCGATCGTTATAATAAGCCAATGTCATGTTGCGGTCCGCAAAATATACCTGCACCACCGACTTTCTTGGCACAGCCTCCTGCTGCGGTACAGGGCATGCAGAGACAGAGGGCGTCTTTTCGGGGTGCTCGGCTGTAAATCCGATTTTGTATGCCATATCAATTCCTCCGGCCAAATGATTTCTGCTTTTTTGAGGCGTTTCGGCGCACAGCTTTAACGGCTCAAATTTACAGCTTTTTCTTTATTATACGGCAGAATATGGAGAAAGTGAAGGAAAAAAAGCTGGAGCAGTTACGCATAGACCTTGATTTTTGTTCTGTTTCTGGTCAT
>CAYUHW010000075.1:0-7406 GCA_964444605.1 uncultured Christensenella sp.
AAGGGGACAAAACCCACCTGTGATGGGTTTTGAGGGGCTGTCTGAGCGATAGCGAAGGCTGAGGGGATAAGCAAAAAAGGGGATGCAGAGCATCCCCGCATAAACCTGTCCGCAGGACAGATTTCACATGCCGAAGGCATATTTCACCGCCGTCAGGCGATTTCACCTGTGCAGCGCACAGATTTCACTGCGCAGCTCCTCTCTGGTGGGGCAGGAGCGGGCCCCGGGGCGGGTGACGCAGACGGTGCCGCACAGAACCCCTCGGCGGTTGGCGGCTTCAGGAGACAGCCCCTCCCACAGGGCGGAGAGGAACCCGGCGTTGTAAGCATCCCCTGCGCCTACGCTGTCCTCCACGGCAACAGGGGTCACGGGGGCTTCGTACCGCCCGTCCCTTGTATACAGCAGGGCGCTGTTCCCGCCCCGCCTTGCCACCACCATGGGCACCTGCTTCAAAAGCTTTTCCGCGGCCTTCTCGGGGTCTGATTCCCCTGCAAGGGGGCACAGCTCCTCCTCCAGGGAGCCAAGGAGTACGTCGCACAGGGGCAGTGCCCTCCGCAAATACCGGGAGAAGGTGCTGTCGGCGCGGCTCTCCGGGCGGGCGTTGATGTCCAGACTCAGGGGGATGCCCCGCTCCTTACAGGCCTCCATAAGCATAAGCTGGGTGGCGGCGGCAGGCTCTTCCCGCAGGGTGATGCCCGAAGCGTGCATCCAGCCCACCTCCTCCAACAAAGACAGGGGCACCTGCTTCGGGAGAATTTGGTGCTGGCTGGCCCCGGAAGGGGGGAAGGCAAAGGGAGTGCGCTCCCGATTGGCATCCACCACAATGAGGATCTGCACGGTCATGCGTCCCTTCTCAAGGCGCATACAGCGGGTGTCCACCCCGTCTTCCTCCAGCCCCGCCTTGAGTTGGCGGCCGAAATAATCATCCCCCGCCGTGCCGGCAAAGAGAACGGGCACGCCCAGCCGCCCCAGACCCGAGGCAGTGTTGGCTACGCTTCCCCCGTGGCGAAAGTGCACCAGGTGTTCCTCTTTCTCGGAATGGGGGTTCTTGGCGGTGCCGTAGGGAATCAGCAGATCGGGGCAAATATCCCCAAAGCAAAGGATTTTTTTCATGGCTCAGGCTTCCCTCCTGTCAATGTGAATGCGGGGTTCATACCGCTTGTCCAAGGTCTGCAGCCCTTGGGTCAGGCGTTCCGTAATCTCTCTGTCGCTTAGAGGCAGGGCGTAGGGGACGGCGGCGTCAAAGGTCAAAATCAGCTTGTGGCGGCTGTGGGTCAAATGAAAATCATGGACGCTGCACCCCTCTCCCAGCAGGAGAAGGAGGGCTTTGACTCGATGGAGCGCCTCCAGAGACTGAGGGTTCTGCTCCGTAGCCGGATCCATGTGGATGGTGGTCAGGCACCCGAACTCCCCGTCCAAGGCCTGTTCCACCTTGTCAATGAGGGTGTGGGCATCCTTGAGGCGCAAATCTCCGTTCATTTCTGCATGGAGGGTCAGCATAAAGCGGCCGGGGCCGTAGTCATGGATAATGAGATCGTGCACCCCCTCAATGCCCTCAAAGTCCAGCACCCGAGCGGTAATCTTCTCCGTCAGAGCTTTGTCCGCCGGCTTGCCCAACAGCAGGGTGCAGGTCTCGAACACGGACCTGCCTCCCCCCCAGAGAATGAACAGGGACACGAGAAGACCGCACCAAGGGTCGGCGTCCACATGAAACAGGGCATTGACGGCGGCGGAGAGAAGGACGGCGGCGGTGGCGGCCATATCAAAAAAGCTGTCCTGAGAGGCGGCCAAGAGGACGGAGGATTGAAGGGACTTGCCGTACTTGCGGTTGAAGAGGCCCATATACAGCTTAATCAGCAGGGAAGCCCCCAGCACAAGGAAGGTGACGGGGGAGAAGAGGGGGGCATCGCTACCCCCAATCAGGCGCTCCAGGGAGCTTTTTCCAAGCTCCGCACCCATGAGCAAAATGAGGAAGCCCACAATCAGGGCGCTGACATACTCTGCCCGTCCGTGGCCGAAGGGATGCTCCCGGTCGGCGGTTTTGGCGGAGATGCGAAAGCCCGCCAGAGAGACCAGAGAGGACAGGGCGTCGCTGAGGTTGTTGAGACCGTCGGCCGCAATGGCCAGCGAGCCGCTGAGGGCCCCTACCAGCAGTTTCACGGCGCACAGAAGGCCGTTGAGCCCAATGCCCACCGCCCCGCACAGACTCCCCATGGCCTGCCGGTTGTTGGGATTCTTTATAAACCACTTCTGCAGTAAAGAAAGCATACGCATCGTTCCTTTTTTACAACGTATTCTATTAGTATACCACCTGGGGGAAATGGATGCAATGGTTGCCTTCGGCAGTGAAATCCGTCTTCGTCGGATGAAATCTGTTCTTCGAACAGGTTCAGGTGGGGACGCCCTGCATCTCTGTTATTCGCTTATCCCCTCAGTCTTGCTTCGCTTACGCTTCGCAATCCAGCTTCCCTAACCTGCCTGAAAGGCAGATTTCACTCACATTATGCGTGTATCCTTTTCTCCGCTCAAGCCTTTTCCCACGAAAAAAGCACCCCTGCGGGTGCTTTGTGCTAAACGGTCAGGTTGTCGGTTGTGAGTAGTAGATGTACTCTCGTTGTTTATCTTTCTGCGGCAAAGGGCAGCAGAGCCATCACGCGGGCACGCTTGATAGCGATAGCCAGATCCCGCTGGTGCTTGGCGCACACGCCGGACATGCGGCGGGGCAGAATCTTGCCGGCTTCGGAGATGAAGCCCTGGAGCTTTTTGGTGTCCTTATAATCGATGGTGGTAGCCTTTTCAACGCAGAACTTGCAAACCTTGCGTCTGCTTCTTCTGGGACGGGGACGCATTTTGCGTTCTTCCATGGTGCAAGCCTCCTGTTAGAATTTAATTAAAATGGGATGTCGTCAGAGGATATATCGTTGAAGCCCATCATATCCTGTCCGCCCTGGCGCTGCTGGGGACGGGGGGCGCTGTAACCTGCGCCGGCCTCCTCCTGGCCCCGGGGGGTGAGGAATTCCACTTCGTCAGCGGATACATCCAATGAAAGACGGGTCGTGCCATCTTTCGCTTCGTAGGTCCGGGCCTGAAGCTCGCCGACCACCGCTACCTTGCGCCCCTTGGCCAGATACCGGGAGCACACGTCTCCCAACTGCCGCCAGGCGTTGATGCGGAAAAAGTCGGTCTGCTTATCGCCGCCCTGGGACGCAAACCTGCGGTTAACGGCGATGGTAAAGCTGCATACCGTCACTCCGTTGGGAGTGGAACGGGTTTCGGGGTCATGGGTCAAGTTTCCGATCAAAACAATTTTATTCATTCTTTACTCCTTAAAAACTCTTTCGTGCCAGTCTTTCTCGGATTGAATCCGAACTCCTTATGCGACTCTGCTGGTAACCATGTAGCGCAGGATGCGCTCATCGTTGCGGAAGTTACGCTCCAATTCCGCGGGCAGGCTGGGGGCTGCATCAAAGTGCACCAGCACATAGTATCCCTCGGTCTTGTAGTCGATGGCGTAAGCTAAACGGCGCTTGCCCCACTCGTCCTGCTTCACGATTTCACCGCCGTTGCCGGTGATGATGCCTGCGAACTTTTCGATGACGGCCTTGTTGGTCTCCTCGTCCAGTTCCGGAGTGATCAGGTACAAAACTTCATACTGATTCATTCTTTCACCTCCTTATGGTCTGTTGGCTTTCCTTCTCGTCAGGAAAGCAAGAAGGACCGTTAGCCTTACATTTATAGCACATTTTTTATGCTTTTGCAAGGGCTTTTTTCAAATTATTCGGGAAATTTCGGATATATTATGCCTGCAGCAGGGCTTTGACCACCCCGTCCAGCCAATGCCCCTCGAAAAACTCAATGCGCCCTGCGTCCACGGCGGCGGTGAGCTTGGGGTCAATGGGCAGACGGGCGGTGTGCTCGATGCCGTACTTCTCTGCAACCTCTTCCAAATGGCTCTGGCCGAAGAGATAGTGCTTTTTGCCGCAGTCGGGACAGGCAAAGTAGGACATGTTCTCCACCAGTCCCACCACGGGCACATGGAGCATGTCCGCCATCTTCACGGCCTTCTCCACAATCATGCCCACCAGTTCCTGCGGGCTGGTGACCACCACGATGCCGTCTACGGGCAGGGACTGTATGACGGTCAAAGGCACATCCCCCGTGCCCGGAGGCATGTCGATGTACATGACGTCCACATCCTGCCAGATAACATCCGTCCAGAACTGCTTGACCGCGCCGGCAATGACGGGGCCCCGCCACACCACGGGGGCGGTCTCGTCCTCCAGCAATACGTTTACGCTCATAAGCTGGATGCCTGTGGGGCTGGCCACAGGGTAAATGGCGTCCTCCGTGCCCACGGCCTTGCTGTGTACGCCGAAGGCTTGGGGGATGGAGGGGCCGGTCACATCCGCATCCAGCACGGCGGTGCGGTATCCTGCCCGCTGGCTCAGGGAGGCCAGCAGGGAGGTGACCATGGACTTGCCTACGCCCCCCTTGCCGCTCATGACGGCGATGACCTTCTTGACGGAGGCTTGGGGGTGCAGCTTTTCGTGAGCAGGCTTTCTGCCGGAGCAGGAAGCGCCGCAGGTACTGCAATCATGGGTGCATTCTTCGCTCATAAATCTCTTTCTCTTTCTGTTTCGTTTCTATATTTATAGATGCTTGGGCTATTCCTCCGTGGGGGCGTCCTCGTCTAAAAGGAAGGAGAGGGCTTCCCCAATCTTTTCGTGGAGGCACAAGGTGGCGTCCCGGTCTCTTTCCGTAGAGGACAGGTTGATAAGCACCAGCTCCTTGCCTTCAAAGTAATCTACCAGCCCCGCCGCCGGGTATACCACCAGGGACGTGCCCCCTACAATCAGGGTGTCCGCCCGGGAGATGTGGGTCACGGCGGAGAGCAGGGTCTTTTGCTCCAGTCCCTCCCCGTAGAGCACCACGTCGGGCTTAATGATGCCTCCGCAGGAGCACCGAGGCACTCCGTCCCCTTCCATAATACGGGAAAGGGGGTAGCTCTTGCGGCACTTCATGCAGTAGTTGCGGTGGACGCTGCCGTGAAGCTCCAGCACGTTGCGGCTGCCCGCCTGCTGGTGCAAGCCGTCGATATTCTGGGTGATGACGGCGGTGAGCTTGCCCATCTGCTCCAGCTTGGCCAGGGCCAGATGGGCACGGTTGGGCTTTGCCTGAGGGTAAAGAAGAAACTTCCTATAGTAATTGAAAAAAGCCTTGGGGCGGGCCATGAAAAAGTCGTGGCTCAAAAGCACCTCGGGGGGATAGCCGTAGAGCTGTTTGGCCTTGTAAATGCCGTCCTCACTGCGGAAATCCGGAATCCCGCTTTCCGTGGACAAGCCCGCTCCGCCCAAAAAGGCAATGCGGCGGCTGTTTTCTATGATTTGGCGCAACCGCTGAAGTCCCTGCTGATCCATACCTGCCTCCTGCTTTTTTCTCACTATACCACTTTTTTATTTAGGATGCAATGCCCGCAGGGGCACCGTCCCCCTTTATAAATCTTTTTCACGAAAAAAGGACGGCAAGCCGTCCCAAACTTCCTTGGATAGATCCTATCTTTCCCCGCCGACCAGAGGCAAAAACTCGTCCTCGCAGCGGCCGGTAGAGGTGGCCAGCTCCTCTACCAGAACATGGCGGGCGGTGAGGAACATCTTCCGCTCCCCTGCAGAAAGCCCGCGGTCAATGTCCCGCTTGAGCAGGCACTTGACTACGTCGGCCACGGTCATAATGTCCCCGTTTTTCAGCTTATCCAGATTCTCCCGATACCGCTGGTTCCAGTTGTCGCTCTCCGAGGAGCAGTCTCCCTCCTGAAGAAAGCGCACCACCTCTTGGCAGGTCTCTTTGTCGGCCAGGGCTCTCAGTCCCACGTTGGAGGCAGTCTTTACCGGCACCAGCGCCGTCATTCTGCCTTCAAAAAAGCGCAGCAGATAATATTGGTTGGTTTCTCCCAGTATGGTCTGTTCCTGTATGGCTTCCACCACCCCTACGCCGTGCATGGGGTAGCACACCACATCGCCAATGGAAAACATGAACAAAGCCCCCCTTCTTCAGGATACATCCATTATAAACGAAAAAAGAGGGGTTTGTCAAATGAAAAATAAACAATAATACCACAAGCGGCATCTGCCGTCAACACTTAATTTTATATATTTCGGGACGGCTCCGTGACTCCGCCCAAAATTCGGCGGGCTTCCTCAATAAAATCCTGGGCGGCATGGCTCAGGTAGTATTCCTTGTCCCGAGCGATGACAATGGTCTGGGTGGTAAAGTCGCTTTTGATGGGGAAGCAGTCCACGGGAGGATTCTGCTCCTCCGAAAGCCCCAAAATGGAGCGGCTGGTGAGAAACAGTTCCGGGTACACCGTGATCCCCAGCCCCTGCATGGACAGGGCAAAGGCCGTCTGGATGTTGCGGGTCTCTATAAGGATGTGGGGGCGCACCCCGCTTTGGGTGCAGAGACGGTCGGTCAGGCGGCGGATGCGGTCGTCCTTGGCAAGAAGAATGAAGGGAATCTCCCGAAACTCACGGATGTCCGCACCCTGGCTGAACTCTGCCCGCTTTTTGGCTGCTTCTCCGCCGTAGAGGGAATCCATAAAGTGCTTGGGCACCACGAAAAACAGACGCTCCCGCCCGATTTCCGCTACCTCTGCAGAATCAAGGCGCACGGGGGCGTAGTCAATAAGCAAATCCAGCATGCCCTTGCCGAGGCTGGTCTGCAGCTCCTCGGAACTGCCCTCCAGCAGGCTGATGCTGATGCGGGGGTGGGTTTTATAAAAGGGGGGCAGAAGCAGGGGCAGTACGGCCTGCCCTCTGGTATAGGAAACGCCGATGCGCAGTTCCCCCGTGGCACTGTTGTTGATGTCGTCCAGCTCCAGCTGAAGCTGGCGGCGGATCTCCCCAATGTCCCGGCTGGCGGCCTGAAGGCGCTTGCCGGCCAGGGTCAGGGAGAGGCGGGGGGTGCGGTGAAAGAGCTTGGAGGACAGTTCCCGCTCCAGCTTGCTGATGTGGTGGGAGAGGGCCTGCTCGGAGATGTGCAGACGCTCCGCCGCCCGAGTGACGTTCAGTTCCTCGGCTACCACCAGAAAGTATTCCAGATTTTGAAAATTCATGGCCATGCCTTTCCTCTTCGGTATGCCATCATTATACTGAAGGCAAAGGGGCTTGTCAACGGCGGTGAAATCTGTGCGGCGCACAGGTGAAATATTGCTTCGCAATGTGAAATCCATCCTGCGGATGGGTTGAGGATGGGACGCTTTGCGTTCCTTTTTTCGTATAACGGCAGAAGCTGTTTTTCCTGCTAAAAGCAAATGCAAACGCAAGCCCCCTTACACCGCAAGGCCGCCCTGTGTAAGGGGGGCTGTCTGAGCGGTAGCGAAGACTGAGGGGATACGAAGAATCTGCTTTCTC
>CAYUHW010000076.1:0-7403 GCA_964444605.1 uncultured Christensenella sp.
AAGTCCTGGGCATACAGGAGAATCTGAGTTTTCTTCTCATCCACAAAAATGGCGTATTCCACATCCGCATTGGTAATCGGAAGATCCAGCCTGTTGGGAAGAAGCTCACTCAGCATCTTGAAGCCCCAGAAATTCGGCTTGGGGATACCGTCATTATTGATGATGCCGTAGCTACCGTGGAAGGGCTTGCCCAGAATAAACATCTCCTCAAACACATCGGAGCAGCACCAGAATAGATAGGCATCCATGACACCTTTCAGGTCCATAACGCTCTTAATGAGAAATGCGGCAGAGTATTTTTCGTCATGGACAGGAGATGCGTAGACTGCCATGGAGTTCCACTCCGTCATAAACAGCGGCGTACTGCCTGCCTCCTGCCGTGCCTTTTCGTCCATTTCCCGGAGAATTCCCTTGGTCCACTTTTTGTAATTCCAGGGCTTAAAGAAATACTCCGTCAGGGTGTCCCCCAGGTCCACCTTGTTTTTTGCGTTGGCACGGGTGGCTTTCATCATCTTCAGGGCATCTTTTACCGTGAAGATATTCCCAAAGCCGTCGCCGGGATAATGATGGGTGGAGATAAAGTCAAAGGGAACCTGATTCTGCTGGCAGAAGTTCTTAAAATCCCCGACCCAGAGACAGGCACTGGTAGCCGGGCCGCCGACACGAAGCTTATCATCCACTTTTTTGATCGTCCGGGCCGTGGCTTCGTAGAGCTTAAAGTAGTCTTTCTGTTTGCCTTTGAAGAAAATGGGCAGATCCGGCTCATTCCATACTTCAAAATACCAGCTTCGTACTTCCTTCCGGCCATAGCGTTCAAACAGGAAATGCAGGAACTTCTCCACCATCTCGCACCACCGCGCCATGTATTTGGGCATGGTGATATTGTTCTTGTAGCGCAAACCAATATTTCTGCCGCTGGCCAGCGCCTTAGGCATAAAGGATAGCTCCACAAAGGGCTTCATTCCGCAAGAAAGAACATTATCAAACACATTGGCAATCTGACGGAAGCTCACTTCCTCGATTTCCTTTGCCCAGGGCATGGCGGCAAAATTGTGGTAATCCGTCAGCCGCTGAACTACCAGCAGGTCATCATCAAAAATGCCGTGGAAGCGAATATATTTGATCCCAAGCTCATCATGGGCCAGCTTTGCATGGCTGCACACATCGGTGCGGAGCATCTGGCAGGCGTGGTCATTGCCAATGCCAAACTGCCAGGAAAAGTCCGTGGGGATGGTGGGGATATTTCTGTCAATGGTAATATTCATAAGCTACACCAGCCTTTCTGTATATCGATGAGTTCCGCTTCCCAGCTGAATCCGGGTTCCGCTGGGCATCATCAGCTCGCAATTTGTGGATACAGGGACTTCCACCCTGATGGAAAACATAGTGTCCTGAATCTCCCTGCGGACAGAAGCCTTGCCAAAAGACGTTTTTACACTGCCCTTTGCCCAGGTGATCCCGCCGCCCGGTTTGAAACGCTGATGTTTTCGATGCACGATTACTGTGGTTATCCTCTGCGTGGATAAAGACATAACTTGTAAAGGGTTTCAAATCCAGCCCATCCAGCACAATCCCGGTCTGCTCTTATCCGCAGGGGAATACCCGGTCACCCAGCTGAATAACCGCATTCCGGAGGAAGGTTCCGGGAATATCGCTGCGTAGCGAAAAGGAGATCTCCGGCACGGAATTGTCTGTAACGCAGCCGCGGCTCAAATTTTCAACCCTGATATCTCGGATTTCCAGCATCATGAAACCTTCCGTTGTTATGTTTTCTTTTTGACCTGTTTTGCCAGATATTTCGCGTTTTCTGCATCAAAATCCAGGCCCTTCTTTGCACAGCGGGCCTTCAAATCGGCAATCCGGTTTTCCTCCCGAAGGGCATCCGCTTTTTCCTGCTCGATTCTCTCTGCTTCCGCAGGCTCAATCCATTCCTCGCCCCGGGCAAGGAATGCTTCCTTTTTCCGGCGAAGCAGTTCCGCATTGATCTCGGGCAGTTTTTTCTCTACATCTACAAACGGAAGCAGAATCACCACCACAGCAGCCAGGACTGCATCGAACAGGTAGAAAGACAAGGTCATGAAGTTCGTGACCTCCACACTGGGCATCACACCTTCCACATCCACAAAGCCCAGGCGGAGAATCGTGGATTCAAAGCCGCCCGCAAAGGGCGCGTAGATCAGCGACTGAATAGCGGTGATGATTGCGATGCCCATCATGCCTTCCAGACGCAGGTGAGACCGGAACTCCACATCATCGTAAGCAAAGCACATCAGCGTCGCAAAGATGTACGCGTTGGGCAGCCAGCCTATGTTCCGCAGGAAGCCGCCAATCAGTGCGGGGACCAACTGGTCCGGGAACATCCAGCCAATAATACTGCCAATGAGAACCAGTGCGTAACCGCCCACGGTCAGGTTCTTAATCCCGACTTTTTTTGCCAGGGGATAGATCACAAATGCGCCAATTCCTAACGGAGTCCCGGTGACCACCTGATAAATCGTGTACATCAGCGGATTTTCCGCACCGCCAAGCAGGAACTTTATGTAAAAATACTGCACATTTCCGCCCTTATAATTATCAACAATACCGCTGACAGTTGCAATGACAATCAGAATTACAAAATACTTGCTGGAAAGAAGCGCGCGCATCTGCTCTTTCAAAGAAATTTTCTGTTCATTAAGACGCTCATGCTCCATCACCACATCTTCCGTAATGCGTTCACGGGTATAAAAGTATTCCAGAAGCAGCAATGGTATGGCGATAACGGACAAGGAGACCATCAGAATGGGATAACCGTTGATGTTCTTTTCCAGCCACA
The DNA here is from genome assembly GCA_964444605.1 of uncultured Christensenella sp. GTDB lineage: Bacteria > Bacillota > Clostridia > Christensenellales > CAG-138 > RUG472. The sequence continues at coordinate 2,816 of CAYUHW010000076.1, forward strand.
TGGGTAGTACTACCATGTTCAGCACCATGCCGATGACAATACCGGACAGAAGCGTCCATGACATCTTGCGAATAAACTGAATATGGGTTTTCTCCTTCGGATCACGGGTGGTCAGAGAGCAGATGGTATCCCGGAACAGATAGAAATAAGAAGATCCCACAGTATGATAGCAAATCAAAAGGAAGAAGAAATAGAACCAGTAGCCTTCCCCCAAGGTATTGCCCGGGAACAGGAAAATCAGTCCGCCAATGATTATGGAAATAAATCCGAATATCAGATGCCAGGGGCGCATTCTTCCCTGTCGGGTTTCGGTGCGCTGGATCAGCCAGCCGTTCAGGAGCCCCGTACCCACAGCGAGAACCTTTGCTGTAGTCATGATGATTTCGTAAATGCCGCCCATTTGCTGAATCATCGCCACATTGCCAACACCGTACATAGCACCGGTCTGCTGGGTGAAAAACTTTTCAACCAACGCAGCAATGGTATTTACCACGAAGATTAGTCCCAAAGGTCCAATCAGGTGGCCCAGTACCCATTCTCTTGTGGACACGGAATTTGTAATGACTTTGCTGTCCATAAAGGGCTTGTCAAATAAGCCGCCGCTTAGGAGAGCTTTTTTCTTCTGTGTTGTTGCCATTTATACTACCTCCACTTTTATTGTAACAGGTGCGGCGCCTGTTGTGCTTACTGTGATTGCCGCCTGTCCCGCGGCGCTTCCTGCTTTGATAACCGCAAGGCACCGTCCCCGGTAGGCATCGTGGTAAGGGTTCCGAAACACTTCGTTGGTCTTATATAGGGCACTGCCGAAGCCGATCAGGCTGGCGGCTCCCCGCACTTCAATCTCCACCCGTTGCTCGATAGCAGGCTTCAGGTTTCCGTTCTCGTCTGTAAACTCGATGGGCAGATAGCACAGGTCTGTACCGTTTGCCCGAAGGACCGTTTTCTCCGGAACGGCGGTAATTCTGGTTTCTTTCCCGCCGGACGATAAGCTGTGGCTGGACAGCACCTTACCGGTCTCATCTAATGCTTCGGCAGTCAAGGTTCCGGGAGCGAAGGGCAGATGGAAGATGCCCTTGAAATTCTTCAGCTTCCGGGTTCCGATCTTTCTTCCGTTCAGAGAAAGCCGCACCGCGTCCCCAGGGGCATAGACCTCCACGGTTGCTTTTGCCCCCTCGAAGCCGGGCCAATTCCAACTATCGATGGCATCGGTAAACTGCCAGGATCCCTTGCTGGGTGCTTCGCCTCCGTGATTCAGCGGTCGGACAGCAATATACGGCTCTTTCCGAAGCCCCCAAACCACCTGCATGAAGCCCATGGATGCCAGGGGCTTGCCGGTAATGTCAATCATACCCTGGTTGGCCAGCAGGGGCAGACCCTTGTAGGAGTGGTAAGTCCAGCCCATGCAGGCTTCCCCAATATAATCCCAGGCCGACCAGACGAAATCACCGATGAGCTGGGGATATTTCTTCACTCGCTCCCAGTTGTAGGGAAGATCCGCCGCCATGGTTTCCGCTCCCACCATCATCCGATGCGGGTACTTTGCCGTATCCGGATCGTACCGGGAGGAGGCATAGTTCAATCCCATAATGTCCAGGCTCTCGGCAGCCCCAAGGGACGCTTTATCGCCTCGATTGCCGGACGCCATGAAGAACATCAGCTTGCCCAGTTTTTGAGTCATGGCATTGAAGAAAGCGGAGCCGGTTTTCTTTTCCCGGTAGCCCTTTTTCTTGGGTAACGGTTCCGGTTTGTAGTCACCCTTATCCCGGTATACACCGAGCCCCATATTGGCATAGACATTCAAAAGCACATTAATTCCGGCGGTTACCGGACGGGTATCATCCAGACTGTGAACAAAGGCCGTCAGCATTTTACATACTTCCACGCCCCTCCGCGTCGCGGTTTCCGATACCTCATTTCCAATCGAATACAGGATGACGCAAGGATGGTTCCGGGAGGATTCCACCATGGCGGTAAGATCCTGCTTCCAGTCCGCTTCAAACCAGCGGGAATAATCATGGTAGGTTTTTTGTGTGTACCAGCCATCGAAGCTCTCGTTCATCACATACATGCCCAGCTTGTCGCAAGCATCCAGCGTAATCTGGGATGCCGGGTGATGAGCGATACGCACTGCGTTGAAGCCGTTTTCCTTCAGAATCTGAATGCGCCGTTCCTCCGAGTCCGGGTATTCACAGGCTCCCAGCACGCCGTGGTCGTGGTGGATACAGCCGCCCCGGAGCAGCACCTCCTGACCATTGACGGTCAGTCCGGTTTTTGCGCTCCATTTCAGTTCACGGATTCCGAATTGCAGTTTTCGTTCATCTTTTTCCGTCCTGATAACACAGGTGTAGAGATAGGGGTCTTCCGCGCTCCACAGCTTCCCGTTGGGAACGGCAATGATACCCGGCTTCCCGGATGCTACCAAAGCATCTTTGTCCCAAATCTCAACGGAAACAGCGGCCTCGGCTGTGGTGGTCACATCCACCTTGACCTGAGCGGGATGGATGGAAACAGTTTCAATATGCACCACTTCAATATGTACCCTGTTCCGGATCAAAAGCTGTACCGGACGGTAGATACCGCTGCCGGAATACCAGCGGCAGTTGGGTTCCAGGGAGTTGTCCACATGAACCGTTACCGTATTGCTGCCAGCGGAAACCGCATTTGAAATGTCAACATCAAAGGGGGTATATCCGTATCGATGGGAACCGGCCAGTTTCTGATTTATATATACCTTGCAGTTCTGATAGACGCCCTCAAAATGGAGGTCTATAGATTTCCCGATTTCCTCTCCCGCAATTTCAAACACTTTTTCGTAAGTGTATTTTCCTCCGGGGAAGTAACCGGAGTTGACCCCATTGCAGCATCCGCCATCCCGCTTTTCCAGAATCATAGCGTCGTGGGGAAGCTCTATGTTCACAGGCGCACTTCCGTCTTTCCGGAATGTCCAGTGTTTGCAAAAGTCATAAACCATTCTCTCACCGTACTTTCTGATTTCCTACGGTTATTTTATCAATATCCTCTTGCCAAGTATTGCACAAAAGTCTACAATAATACATATTTGTCGTTGGAGAGAAAAAAAGATGCACGATTTTTCATTTTGCGAGATGTTCTATGCTGCGCACTATTTACCAATCGCCATGTACGAGGGGACCCGATTCGTCTGCGCTTCCGGTTTCTACGAGGACGGCGATCCATATCCTTTCGTATTGCCGAAGCTGATGGCTATGGGCAGTCCCGCTATTTATGTTTCTTCCGATACCGGCTACTACGGCTTGGTAAGAGATGGTGACGGTACCCATTGTTTCGTACTGGGGCCGGCTTACTCCACTCAGGTGACGGATGGATTCGTGCGTTCTTATATCAGCAAAAATGCGATTTCGACCCATCGTTACGAAGAAATTGCGTCTTTTCTGAGCAGTATCCCCCAGTATACCTATAATCAATTTATGAATCTGCTGCTGTATCTTCACTACACGCTGACGGGTCAACGTCTGGATATTACCCAGGCATTCGGCATTACAAATACCGCCTATCAGAAAGTGATTGGTGAGCTGAACTCCCGGCAGACCTATCAAGCACGGGAAGAAGGTATTCAGCACAACACATACTATTTTGAACAACAGATGCTGGAGCTGATTCGTAACGGCGAACCGGAGAAACTGGAGAAGCTTCTTCTGGCTGCCGCCAATTTTCCAACGGTTCAGGAGGGAAAGCTGGCGGAAAACCCGCTCCGGCAAGCAAAGAACATCTTTATTGGCTGGATCACCATGGTCGGCAAAAGCGCAGCCATTCCCGGCGGTTTGGACATCGAGCAGACCTACCAGCTCATTGACACCTATGTTCAGAAATGTGAAAAGCTGCAAACAGAAGACGCCGTGAAAAACCTGCAATACAATATGCCTATGGACTTCGCCAAACGCGTTGCGCAGCAAAAAATCCCCGCAGGTATCTCCCAAGAAGTCTATCGCTGTATGCAATTTATTTCCACACATATTAATGAACCCATCGACACCTCGGATGTGGTCACGGTTTCCGGGAAAAGTCGGGCATACCTGTTTCAGAAGTTCCGGACGGAATTGGGTATGAGCATTGGCGCCTACATCACGCATTGCCGTCTGCGGGAAGCGAAAGTTCTGCTTCGCTATACCGATAAATCTTTGGGCAAGATCAGCAGCTACCTGTGCTTTTCAAGTCAAAGTCATTTTCAAAATGTGTTTAAAAAGCATATTGGACTCACCCCACTGGAATATCGGAAGACACATTTGTCTCATGATTAGGAATTTCGGAAAGACAGGGAAATTAGCACCGAAGAATAAAAAATACCAGTCTTTTAGACTGGTACTTTTTTGGTGCCGGTGGTGGGACTCTGCGCTTTGTCTTCGGCCTGCTTGTGCTCCGCACTGCGCAGTCTCTCGGCAAAGCTACCCATGGGCTGAGGCCGAAACGCTGCGCATTTCGGAAGGAAACGGGGCTCTAAAAATGCGTCACAGGCGCATTTTTACCCTTCGGGTCGAGCCGAGCGGCTCTGCCGCTCCTTCGAGTCCCTTCTTCTGCAATAAAAAATACCAGTCTTTTAGACTGGTACTTT
>CAYUHW010000077.1:0-7296 GCA_964444605.1 uncultured Christensenella sp.
TGCGGCCGCCAGAAGGAACCTTGAACTGACGGAGCCTCTTCGCTTTGGCGGAAGTAAAAAGAACACGCTTCTGTATCTCCTGGACAAAACAGAGACCGCTATGGGACGGCGGATGCTGAAGACCTTTGTGGATTGTCCTCTTCAGTCTCTGGATGCCATTGAATACCGTCAGGAAGCCGTAGAAGAGCTGTACGGAAACTCGGTTCTGCGCAGTAAACTGAGAGAGCTTCTGGGCGGCGTATATGACATTGAGCGCTTGTGCAGCAAAGTAGCTTACGGAACCATCAATCCCAGGGACTGCATTTCCCTTTTACGCTCCTTGCGGAATATTCCATCCATACAAAATGTGCTGGAGGAATGCGAGAGCCGAGGTATACAACGGATTCTTCAGGGACTGGATCCCATGGAGGAAACGGCCGCTCTTTTGGAGGAAGCAATCGACCCGGATCCCGCTCCCAATCTAAAAGACGGCGGTGTCATTCGTGCCGGCTACAGCCAGGAGGTAGATGATTTGCGGGACATCTCCCACAGTGCGCAAAAATGGCTGGACGACATCATAACGAGAGAACGGGAACAGACGGGAATCAAAAACCTGCGAATCGGCTTCAATAAGGTTTTCGGGTATTATCTGGAAGTTAGCAAATCCTTTACGTCACAGGTGCCTTACTACTATGAGCGTAAGCAGACACTGACCAATGCGGAGCGCTATATTACGCCTGAGCTAAAGGAAGTGGAAAACAAGGTTTTGACGTCTCACGATGCCCTTATTCGTTTGGAAAGCGATTTGTTTGACGGCATTCGAGGGAAACTGTATGAAGTGGTTTCCGTGCTGGAAGAAAACGGAGCGCTGATCAGTGAGCTGGATGTGTATCAGTCCTTTGCACAGGCAGCGGTGGAGAATCATTACGTGCGTCCTCAGATGCATACGGGTACGGAAATCATCATTAAGGCCGGCAGACATCCCGTTGTGGAGCAATCTTTGAAGGAGGGCTTCATTCCTAACGATGTGGTGCTGGACGGAGAAGAGAATCGGCTGCTTATCATCACAGGCCCCAATATGGCCGGAAAAAGCACCTATATGCGGCAGGTTGCCCTGATTACCCTTATGGCGCATATCGGCTCTTTTGTGCCCGCTGAAGAGGCGAAAATCGCCATTGTGGACAGAATCTTTACCCGCATTGGCGCCAGCGATGATTTATCCTCTGGGCAGAGCACCTTTATGGTGGAAATGAGTGAAGTTGCCAACATCCTCAATAATGCCACGGAAAAGAGCCTGCTGATTCTCGATGAAATCGGAAGAGGCACCAGCACCTATGATGGATTATCCATTGCATGGGCGGTGCTGGAGCATGTTGCGGAGAGGGATAAGTGCGGGGCAAAGGCTTTGTTTGCTACCCATTATCACGAGCTCAGCGAGCTGGAAGGACAGCTACAGGGCGTCAAAAACTATCGCATTTCCGTGAAAGAACTGGGCGACAGCATTCTGTTTTTGCGCCGTATTGTGCGGGGAAGCGCAGATAAGAGCTTTGGCGTGCAGGTGGCTCGCTTAGCGGGCATCCCAGAGGATGTAATATGCCGAGCGGGAGAGATTCTCACGTCTCTTGAAAGCGCAGATGCAGCCAGAAGGGGTGTGCAAAAGCAAGTGCAAAACGGCGAAAATTCAGTGGATAACACTGTGGATAAATTGAACGATACGGTGGATAACCTACAAAACACGGTGGATAAGTCCATCTTGGACGATTTGAAAAAGCTGGACATGGATCTTATGAGCCCTATAGAGGCGCTGAACAAGCTGTATCAATACAAGGCGGCGTTTAAGCAGGGGGACAATCGGTGATGAATAAGATTCGAGTATTGCCGCCTCATCTTGCCAACCAGATTGCGGCAGGTGAAGTGGTGGAGCGTCCCGCATCCATAGTAAAAGAACTTGTGGAAAATGCCATTGACGCAGGCGCATCGGCCGTAACTGTTTCTTTGCACGAAGGGGGATTGAGTTCTATCCTCGTTACGGACAACGGAAGCGGCATTTCGCCTGAAGATGCTCCCAATGCATTTTTGCGCCACGCCACAAGCAAAATTTCTTCTGCAGAGGACTTGGATGCCATCAACAGCCTTGGCTTTCGCGGGGAAGCATTGGCGTCCATAGGATCGGTTGCCGTTGTCACCATGCTGACACGCACGAAAGATAGTGACACGGGAACCAAGATTGTCTTTGACAATGGGCAAATGCTGACCAATCAGGAGAGCGCCTGCGTATTCGGCACCTCTATACGAGTGGAAAACCTGTTTGCCAAGGTACCTGCCCGTCTTAAGTTCCTGAAATCTGCCAGAACGGAAGCGGGATACTGCGGGGATTACATGACCCGTATGATTCTTTGCCGACCCGACATTGCCTTTCGGCTTCTGCACAACGACAAGGTAGTATACGAAACCTATGGGGACGGGGAATTAAAAAGCGCTGTCTTTGCTTTATATGGATCAGCGGTAGCAGAAAAGCTGTGCCGGGTCGAGTTCGATAACGGGTATATGAAGCTGGAGGGGTATATTGGCAATCAGGAGATTTCCAGACCCAACCGTTCCATGGAGTCGCTGTTTGTAAACGGACGCTATATTCGCTCCATGGCTTTGAACAACGCCATTGAACGGGCTTACGATACCCGCATGATGGTTGGACGATATCCCTTTGCCGCTTTACATTTGACTATTTCCTCCAGGGAAGTGGATGTTAACGTGCATCCTGCCAAAACGCAGGTTCGTTTTGCGGATGAAGCACGGGTAGCTTACGGCTTTACTTCCGCATGCGCTTGGGCGTTGCGTTCAAAAGTGGTGCCGCAAATGAAGCTTCCCATTTCGGGGAAACCCGAAAACATGCAGGAGACAGTGCAGAAGCCTGTGAATCAAAATGCGCAGACAGTGTCTTCTTCCGTAGCGCACAAGGGGGATATTCCTTCCTATTCTTCCGTTATTTCTTCTTCGACGCAGAAAGCAGGGGAGACGCAAAAACTGGTGAAATACGGCATCGTGGTGCCGGACAGGAATCAGTTGAAGGAAAATGCTTCCATGCCTTACCGGTACAACAATTTCCCCGTAAAGAAAGAAGCACCCGAGGGCGGCATTCCCACATTCAAGGTGGAAAGCCGGGTTGAGAGCAGCCGCAAAGCCTTGGAACTTGAAAAAACGGAAGAAGAGACGAAGGAAAATTCCTCTTCCAATAACCGAAGCCACAAGCCCGTTCAGGAAAGCTTGGAACTGGATATGGCGTATAAAATCCTCGGCTGCGCATTCAATAGCTATTGGATTGTGGAGCAAGGGGACAGCGTATTCTTTATTGATCAGCATGCGGCCTGCGAGCGGCGGCTGTATGAGGAGTTTTCTGTACGGAAGACGAATGTCAGTTCTCAGGAGCTGTTGGTCACGGAACATTTGGTTCTGCAGCCAAGAGAATTTGAACAGGCAGTAGAGTACAAAAAGGAACTGGAAGAGCTGGGGTATCGATTTGAAACGGAAGGCGCCTTGGGATTGCGCATTTCTGCGGTTCCGGTACTAAACGGCACGGTGTTTGACGGCGCTTTTATTCATGATGCTCTCAATGCAGTGGGAGAAGCAGGGCGAGGAGCCGCCAGAGCCCTCGTGAGAGACAAGATTATTTCTGCCTCCTGCAAGCATGCCATAAAGGCCGGAGAAGCCATTGATAAAAAGGAAATTGAAGAGCTGCTTCGCCTATATTTGCGGGACGGAACGCCTTTGACCTGTCCTCACGGCCGTCCGGTAATGGTTAAAATTTCCAGACGGGAGATAGAAAAGAACTTTAAGCGTATTGTATGAAACTGGTTTGTGTATTCGGCCCGACTGCCTGCCATAAAAGCGAAACAGCACTGCATCTGGCGGAGAAATTGAACGGCGAGATTCTCTCCTGCGATTCGGTGGCGGTATACCGTGGGTTCGATATCGGATCTGCGAAGCCAAGCAAAGAGGAGCAGGGGAGAGCGGTGCATCATTTAATTGACATAGCCGACCCGGAGGATGCTGATTTTTCCGTTTCCGTCTTTCAAAAAGCGGCGGATTCTGCCATTCAAAGCTGTGTTCAACGGGGAAAACATCCCATATTGGCAGGAGGGAGCGGTCTTTATGCCGATGCTGTCTTGCGTGACATGGGCTATGCCGTTCCGGGGGACGGAGCCGTGCGGGATAGACTGTCTGCGGAATATGACAGGAATCCTGCGGAGTTTCAGAAGAGATTAAAGACGGTTGATTTTCAGGCGGGGGAAAGAATCCCTCTAGGAGATAAGAAACGGCTGGTTCGTGCCATGGAGGTATACGAGCTGACGGGACGCCCCTTCTCTTCCTTTAATGAAGCGTACACGCGGGCAAGACAAAAGCTAAGATATGAGACGCTGATGATTGGCCTGAACATGGAGCGAAGCAGACTCTATGAACGAATCAACAGGCGGGTGGATCTTATGATGGAGCAAGGCCTTTTGGAGGAAGCAAAGGGGCTTTATGACCGAATTGAAAATAAGCGCCTTCCTGCGATGCAGTCCATTGGATACGCACAGCTCTTTGAATATTTCCGGGGAAATAGCTCCTTGGAGGCGGCAGTGGAGAAAATTAAGCTGGATACAAGGCATCTTGCCAAAAGACAGCTTACCTGGTTCAGGCGTGAAGATGCTATTCGTTGGTTTGACTGTGATCGGTGGCCGGAGATCTTGGCAGAAATCGAAAGGTATTGTGTTGATAATTTGTAATTAGGAGCAGAGTATGAACTATTTTGAGATAGAAGCGCATATGGAAAGGGCGGAGGAGAGACTCTCGTCTGCGTTCAAAAAAGCGGAAAAAATCGCTTTACATAATCAAGAGCGTGTACTGAATGCTTTTCGGGCAGAGGGCATATCTACACGGCATTTTACGCCTACGGAAGGATATGGCTATGACGATATCGGTCGGGATGCGCTGGACAGAGTATTTGCCCGGGCTTTGCAGGGAGAAGATGCCTTGGTACGTCCCCAGATTGCAAACGGAACGCAGGCAATTTTCTTAGCGCTCAGCGCATTGCTGGAGCCGGGAGATGCGGTGCTTTCTGCCAGCGGTCTGCCTTATGATACCCTGCAGGGTGCTGTGGGGCTAAGAGAAGACTACGCCAATGCTTTACACAGAATGCACATTGATTTCCACATGGTGGAACTGCTGGAAAACGATGAGAATCCGTTCAACCTGCAAGCTATACAGGATTTCCTCATTGTCCACAAAGAGGTGAAGGTGCTGTATGTACAGCGGTCTCGGGGCTATGCATGGCGGGAAGCCGTCACGGTGGATAAGATGGAAAAGTTGTTCAGACTGGTTAAAGAGCTTCGGCCGGATGTGCATATCCTTGTGGACAACTGCTACGGAACTTTTGTGGAAGAAAAAGAACCCACAGCCGTTGGTGCAGACGTCATCATGGGATCGCTGATTAAGAATGCCGGCGGCGGCATGGCGCCTACGGGCGGCTATATTGTGGGGAAAAGTGAGTTGATAGAGAGGATAAGTTACCGATTGACCGTTCCGGGAACGGGAAGAGAGGTGGGCTCCTATGCGGCCAGCTACCGTCCCTTCTATCAGGGGTTGTTCATGGCCCCTCATGCAGTGCTGCAAAGCCTTAAAACGGCCATGCTTTTTGGTGAAGTCTTTGGGGCGCTTGGCTATGAAGTCATGCCGAAGGGCGATGCCAAAAGAGCCGATGTGGTGGAATCCATCCGCTTTAAGAAGCCGGAAGAATTGATTGCCTTTTGCCGAGCAGTGCAGGGGGCTTCGCCTATTGAAAGCGATGTAACCCCGGAACCTTGGGACATGCCCGGATATTCCGATCAGGTGATTATGGCGGCGGGCACCTTTGTCCAGGGGGCAACCTCAGAGCTTTCTGCAGACGGTCCCATCCGTCCGCCCTATGCGGTGTATATGCAGGGGAGCTTAACCTACGAACACGGGCGCATTGCTTTGAAAGAAGTGGTAAAGGCGGTTACAGAGAACGCATAAGCCCTGTAACTTTTCCCGCTATTTCCACTTGCGAAGGGTCAAAAAGCATAGGCGCATAGGCTTCGTTTTCGGGACGCAATTCAATCTGAGTACCGTTGCGGTAAAAACGTTTAACCGTAAATTCTGCTCCGTCAATGCGGGCCACTACAATGTCCCCGTCAAAAACGGAGGAAGCGGCGGAAACAACGAGGACGTCCCCGTCTTCGATGCCTGCACGAATCATAGAATCTCCTTTAACGTGCAGCATAAAGGCTTCTCCTTGGGAAGCACCCTGCAGCAGTAAGGAAGGGACGGGGAAGGCATCCTCGATGTTTTCTACCGCCATGATGGGCGTACCTGCGGCCACGTGACCAACCAGAGGGATGGAGTCGATTTCTCTAAAGCCCTCAGATCCGACAACGGAGTATCCGTGTTTCTTTGCGTCACGGCGAATCAGACCGTCCGCTTCCAGATGTTTGAGGTGGGCGTGGACGGTGGCGGAAGATTTTAGTCCTACGCCGGCGCCGATTTCACGAACGGTAGGGGCATAGCCATTGGCTTTGATGTAATCGCAGATGAAGCGATAGACGGTTTCCTTAGGGTTTTTCATTCGATTCAAAGAAGGATGCGCCTCCTTGCTGTATACTGTTTTTATTGTAGCATAGGGGAGAATAAAAAGCAAACAATTGTTTAAAGTGTTGGGAGGAAAGTATGAAAAAATGTATTTTGGGACTGCGGTCTGTCTGCAATGGTTGCGGCGAGTGCGATAACAGATGCGAATTGGATCCCGCAAAAATCTGCGACAACTGCTTCAAGTGCTTGGAAACGGACAAAGAGTATATCGAGATTCCCATTGATGAAATCTACATGGATGAACAGGAAGCGGAAGAGGATTTTACCCGTTCCATGCTCGTGGATTTACTGCGCCAGCCGGACGAAGAGCTTCATGAAGAAATGGATTTGGAAAAGGACCAGGGAGATTCCACCGGTCCTGCAGACGACGAAGATTGGAATTAAGAGTCGAGGGAAGGGGGCGTGTCTTCATCTCCCTCTTCACGAAGTTTAATGTAACGGGAGGCCATGCGGTACTCCTTTTCTTTTTGTGCAGCGTAGTGCTTGCGGGTGGTGTTAACATCTTTGTGCCCCAACACATCGGCTACCAGATAAATGTCTCCGCTTTCTTGATAGAGCATGGAGCCGTATGTGCTGCGAAGCTTATGGGGCGTGATTTTTTTCAGGGGCGACGCAATGCGAGCGTATTTTTCCACCAAATATTCAACGGCCCGAGGGGTGATGCGCTTTCTC
>CAYUHW010000078.1:0-7160 GCA_964444605.1 uncultured Christensenella sp.
TGCCCATGCTCTTTCCCGTGGGGTCAAGGAGCATGCCCGAGGCTCCGGCTACGGCGCCTATGCCGATAAACAGAGTCCAGAAAATCAGCAGACGGCGGGCTTTTTCAAAGCGGGAAACCGTTTTTTTCATGTAGCCATCCTCCTTATCCTTCTTTATGAAGGAGGTTCAACAGCACATAGACCCCCAGCAGTACCGCCACGGAGCCGCCGAGAATCCAGTACATGGCGCTTATGGGTACGGCCTTGTCAAAGAAGTACAGATTGCAGTCAACGGAGTCCTTAATGCCCTCCACCACCATGGTAGGGAAGCCCTGGGCCTCCATCTCCGCATAGACCCCCCGCAGGGCGTGGTTGCGGATGAGCCCCGTGCCGTAGGTGCCGGGGAGGAAGGAGAGAACCTTCTGAAGACCCGATCCGAACTGGGAGATGGGCATGTACGCCCCGCAGATAAAGCCGTAGCCGGCGCTAACCACGGTGCCTGCCGCCGAAATCTGCCCCTGGCTGTGCATGAACACGCTGAGAATGCTGGAAAGAGCCGTGCCGAACATGACCAGCAGGACGATGTCCAGCACCATATAGAGTATATCCTCTGCGCTGAGATACCAGCCTGCTTTGACAAGGTATACACAGCCTGCCCCCAAAGCCAGCAGACACACCAGCAGGGTAGAAAAGAGGGCGGAGAGATAGTAGCTCAAAGCCAGCGTGGACTTTTTCACCGGGGATACGGTCAAATCCCGCCGAGCCCCCGTGACCTTGTCCGAAACCATGATCATATTGCAGCAGAAGGACACGGTGACACAGCTTACCGCCAGCAGGGAGGAGAGAAGCTGTCCCCCTACGGTGCCGCCGATAAGCTCCTCGGGGATGGAAAAGCCCTGAGGCAGGGCAGAAACAAAGCTGTCCCGATACACGTTGCCAAGGAAAGTTGCATAGAGCACCAGCAGAATCACCGGGGTGATGAGGGAGGTAAAGAACATTCCCTTATCCTTAAAAAACAGCTTGCAGTGCCGCCGAATCAGATTCCAAAGACCCGTCATTGCCCATCCCCTCCCGTAAGCTTCTTACCTGTGGCGTTTAAGAACACGTCGTCCATGCGCCCCTTGATAATCTCATAATCCCGAAACAGAGCAGGGTGCTGTAAAATCAGCGCCGTGGCCGCCTCCGTGTTGGGCACCTGCAGTCGAATGCCGTCCCGCACGGCGGTGTAGGGGAGGGGCAGGCTTTCCTTTTCCTCCTCCGTCAAACCGTACAGGGTGATAAAGTCCCCGGCGTAGGCGTTTTTTAGCTGCAGAGGCGTCCCTTCCGCCGCAATGCGCCCCTTGTCCAGAATGATGACATAGTGGGCGTCGGCGACCTCCTCCATGTAGTGGGTGGTGAGGAAAACCGTCAGGTTCTCCCGCTTTTGCAGGGAGGCGATGGTGTCCCAAAGGAGCTTGCGGGTCTGGGGATCCAGCCCCGTGGTGGGCTCGTCCAAAATGAGGATTTCGGGCTTATGCAGCAGGGCTCTTGCTACGTCGATGCGCCGCCGCTGTCCTCCCGACAGCTTGCCCACCGTTCGCTTGCAAAGGTCACCAAAGTCAAGCAGGGCGGCCAGTTCCTCCATGCGCAGGCGGAAGGCCTTGCCCGTAATCCCGTAGAGGGCGGCGCGGCTGCGGAGGTTTTCCTCCACGGTCAAAGCCCCGTCCAGCACGGAGTTTTGGAACACCACCCCCAGACGGCGGCTGATGCTCCCCATGGACGTTTCCACCTCTTCTCCCCCAATCTTTACCTTGCCTGCGTCCTTCTTCAACTGGCCGCAGAGAATGGAGATGGTGGTGGACTTTCCTGCTCCGTTGACCCCCAGAAAGGCAAACAGCTCTCCCCGGCGCACCTGAAAGGACAAATCCGACACGGCCTGCACGTCCCCAAAGGCTTTGTGCAAATGCTCTATGGAAATAATCGGTTCCATATCCTGAATACCCCTCTTCCCTGATATCAATTTGATATCTTATAATAGACCCACTGAAAAAGATTGTCAAGAAAAAATATATTTTCAGGGGGCGGGGCGGCGGTTCGCTTTGCGAACTCTTAGCCGGCGGGGCGCCTTCCGCGCCCCGCCGGCTAAGAGAAAGGCTCCGCCTTTCGCCGCCCCGCCCTGCGCCTTACTTCTTAACCTTGGCCGAATATACAAAGCAGGCCGCCCCTCCTGTCTGCCCCCTGTGCAAAATTCCTCCGCCCGAAACGCAACCTTTTGCCCCTTTCCGCCGTCTATAAGAAAAAGAAGATAAGTATGCTTCTTTTCACTGAAGGAAGGGCGAAAATATTACAATTATTTGACATCCGCTTTCCTTAATCTATGCTACAATGATTGTGACAGGAAAATCATAACCCAACCATTCTTTTTATACATTCCGTCCCCTGGGCGGACATAGGGATATACATCTACGGGGAGAGAACGATGAAACGCATTTGGATTGATTTGAAACGGGCGATACTGTCCGCACCCTTTTTGCTGGCGGCAGGGGGCATGACTCTGTGCCTGCTCATGGGAGCCTTTTCCGATGCCCTCAGCGTGTTTTCCATGGAGACCCCGCAGGTGCTGTACAACTATCATCAGGAGCTGTTCTTAAAGTCCCTGAAGGGCAGTTTGATTCTCTTTGCCACCCCCATTCTGGCGGCCATCCCCTACACCACCGCCTTTGTGGATGAGGTGAAGAGCGGGTATCTGAAGGTATACTTGACCCGCACCTCCGTGACGGAGTATTTGTGGGGCAAGAGCCTTGGCTGCGCCCTGTCCGGAGGGTTGAGCCTGGTGGCGGGCATGGGGGCGGCCTACGGCATCTTCTGGCTGGTCTTTTCCCCCATTGAGGTCTATGGAGAGTACGCCGTGGCCTCCTATGCAGGGGACATCCTGCTGCGCATGGCCCTCTTCTTTTTATCGGGCGCCCTGTGGGCTTCGGCGGGACTGCTTTTTTCCGCCTGGACCATGAACATGTATCTGGGCTACGCCACTCCTTTTATTCTCTATTATGTGCTGGTCATTCTGCAGGAGAGGTACTTTCGGAGCGCCTTCATGCTCAACCCCCGGAACTATCTTACCATGACGGGGCCCTGGCCTCTGGAGGGGCGCAGCGCCGCCTTGATGCTGCTGGTGCTGACCATTTTTCTGCAGCTGCTCTTTTATCTCACCGTTCAATCGGAACTGCGGGACGATAAGCGGCAGAAGCAGTGGCTGCATAAGCTCTTCAACCGCCCCGTGCGCATTCCCGAAAAGGCGTATAAAGCCAAAAAGGAATGGAAGGTATGGAAGGAACTGCGGCAGGTGGGGGCGGTGGCTCGATACAATTTCTCCATGTGGCGGGGAAATATGCGGGTGGCGCTGACCTTTGCCCTGGCCTTTATCCTCTGCTTCCTCCTTTCCGACAAGGCCGCCGCCTTTGCCTATGACATGGGCACCACCATGCAGGCCTTTGAGCCCTTTGTGTGGACCTTCGGGGACGCCAACTCCATTTTGCTTATCTCCCTGCTGTTAATCCTCCTCTTTGTGGATATGCCCTTTTTGGGGGCAGGGGTGCCCTACTATTTGGTGCGCATGAAGCGGAGCACCTGGGCGTGGGGACAGCTATTGTACCTTACCTTGGCCACCGTCTTGTATATGCTGTTCATCTTTGTTTCCACCACGGTGCTGTGCATGGCCAACAGCTTTATCGGCAACATGTGGTCAGAGACCGCCGCCATTCTGGGGTACTCGGGAGCGGGGAAGGCGATAGCCCTGCCGGCGCTGGTGAAGACCCTGGAACTGTCCCGCCCCTATGCCTGCGCCGCCACCATCTTTGTGCTGATGCTGATGTATACTCTGGTGCTGGCACTGATTCTGCTTTTGTGCAAGCTGTGGAAGGGGAAGAGCGCAGGCATCGTGGGCGCCTTTGCCTTCTCTTTGTACGGACTGCTTTTGAACCCGGAGCTCTTTAAGCAGGTTTTAAAGCTCCCCGAGGAACTGACCTATAAGGCCAACGTGCTGGTGGGGTGGCTGTCCCCCCTGAATCAGGCTACCTACCACATGCACAACTTCGGCTACGATCTTTTGCCCCGTCTGTGGCAGACCTACTGCATCTTCGGCGGCGTGATTTTACTGCTGTTTTTGCTGGTACAGCTGGCCATACGGAAGTACAGCTTCAACTTCACCGGCACGGAAGGGGCTCTGTAGGCGGCCAAAATGAAAGGGAGCGAGGGGCTTGGAGGGGCGGCGGTTCGCCCCGCGAACCCTTTGGGCGTTGCCCAAAGGGAAAGGCGAAGCCTTTCGCCGCCCCCGCCCCCCTTGTTCACGCATAACTCTGCGCAAGGCGGAAATGAAAGAAAAAACGGGAGTTTGACTGAACGAAACGCAATTGGGCAGGGCGATGCTGGGCTCCCTCTTAGGAGGGAGCTGTCGAACCGAATGAAAGGAAAATGTCCAAGAAAGGATAGAAGACATGACCAACGCCATAGAACTGTATGATTTGGGGAAGACCTTCGGACAGGACGTGGTTCTCAAAGAGGTGAACCGAAACTTTGAGGCCGGGAAGATTCACGGCATCGTGGGCAACAACGGCTCGGGAAAGACCGTTATGTTTAAGCTCATCTGCGGCTTTTTGCAGCCTACCACGGGAAAAGTCATCGTCCAGGGGAAGCAGATCGGGCGGGATGCGGACTTTCCGGAGGATTTGGGGCTGATTATCGAGACCCCGGGCTTTTTGCCCCAGCTTTCGGGCATACGGAATCTGGAGATTCTGGCGTCCCTGAAAAAGAAGATCGGCTTAAAGGAAGCGGCCAACGCCATCCGCCGTGTGGGGCTGGATCCCATGAGCACCAAGCCTGTGGGCAAGTATTCCCTTGGCATGCGCCAGCGGCTGGGCATTGCACAGGCCATTATGGAGGAGCCCGGTCTGCTGATTCTGGATGAGCCCATGAACGGTTTGGACAAAAACGGCGTGGCGGAGATGCGGGCCCTGTTCAGGAGCCTCGCTACAGACGGCCGCACCATTTTGCTGGCCAGCCACAACATTGCGGATATAGACACCCTGTGCGACACCGTCTGCGAGATGGACGCAGGGGTCATGACCATGATACGGGAGGAGAGACTATGAGACGCACCCTTTGCCTGTTTTTAACGGCCCTGATGCTCCTTTGCCTGCTGCCCTTGACGGCGCTGGGGGAGGAGATTCCCTCCGGGGAGCCTACTCCGTCTTCCACGGCGGCGCCTACGGATGTCCCTGAGGACACGGTTCAGCCTACGGAGGTTCCTGCGGAGACCCCCAAGCCCTCTCAGGAGCCGACTCCCACGGCAAATCCCTCTATAGAGCCTACGGAGGAGCCCACCCCTGCGGCGGGAAGACCCCTGGAGATTGACACGGGGTACATCTACGGCGGCATGGACATGAGCTATGCCGACGGCTATCTGCCAAAGATTGAGGGAGGACAGGCCGTCATCGTCCTGCCCCTGCTGGGAGAGACCCGGGGAAACGTCATTCGGGTGATTCCGGAAATCTCCACCGACGGCCCCTTCGTGTACGGCAACTACCAGTTTGACATCTACAAGACCGCGGAGTCCGCCGCAGACAAAGGGGGCAGTACCGTGGGCCGAGAGGTATTTTTGGTGCGCCTTGCCCTGAATTTAAACCCCAACCGCTACAACGGCACCTACCCCGTAACCTTTGACGTCCAGTATACGGACATAAACGGGGAAGCCCGGGTGCAGACCTTCACCCTGCAGGTCATCATCACCGACGGCACCGTCAAGCGGGAGTCTTCCGGGGGCGGCGGGGGACAGTCGGCGGTGAAAAAGCCCGTTTTGCAGATGATAGCAAGCGCCGTGACCCCCGAGACCGTGGAGGAAGAGGGGGAGGTGCTTCTCACCGTGACATTGCAGAACGTGGGCAATCGGGACGCCGCCAATTTGCACCTGACCGCCCAGCCCCAGGACAGCGGTGTGGAGCTGACCTCCGACTTAAACGGCGTGTTTTTAAAGGATCTTGCCATGGAGGAGACGGTGGAGGGGCACTTTACCTTTAAGGTGAATCCCCGCACCATGGCCGGCGTCCACTATATGACCGTGCAGGCGGTTTATGAGGACAAATACGGCGGCAGTTACAACGATGTCTGGCAGTTTCGGGTGGAGGTAAAACAGCCCGTGCTGCTGGGCATGGATCAGATGGAGCTGCCTGAAACCATCGTCAGCGGAGAGTCCTTTACGGAACTTCTCTATGTGTACAACTGCTCTCAGGCCCCTGCCTACGAGGTGCGGGTGACCTTAACCGTAGACGGGCTGGTGTGCGCCTCTGCGTATCTTGGCACCATAGAAGCCCAGGGCAGTGCGGAGAAGGAGATGTCCATCTTCGCCACCACCCTCTCAGGGGGACAGCGGTACGGGGAAAGCTACGGCACGCTGAATCTGGTCTATCAGGATGAGGCGGGGGAGCATTTTCTGCTCACCCAGAATCTGGACATCATCATTGAGGAGCCCAAGCCCATCACCGATGAGGAGAAGGAGAAGCAGGAGCAGGAGCAAAAGGAACAGCAGACCCTGTCCCAGTGGTGGGTGTCCCTGCTCATCGCCATCGCCGCCATTTTGGTGCTGGTAGCTTTGATTGTCATCGCCAAATTCTCCCGTATGCTGAAGATGGGGAGCTAAGGGGTTCTCTGCAGGGAAGTTTTTTCACGCCGAAGTCACAGGCTTTCGGCGTGTTTGTTTTTTGCGGGGAAACGGTTGAAAAGCAGAGGGGGAGGATGGTACAATAGGCATAGAAACATGAGAATGCAAGGCGGAAAGGGCGGTACATACAGTGGCAGGCACAGAAAAAAAGAAGGGCGCAACCCAAAAGCCTTCGGCTGAGGGTACGGCAAAAAAGGATACCGCTGAAAAAAAGAACAAAAAGGGAAGCGGAGCCCAAAAGAGTACGGGCAAAAAAGATACCGAGAAAAAGCCCGATAAGAAGGACGCCGAGAAAAGCAAGCCCAAGAAGGCGGAGGATAAGGGCACGCCCAAAAAGTCTGCCGACAGGAGTGTGCCTAAAAAGGATGCGCCTAAGAGCGCGCCTAAAAAAGATGCTTCAAAGAGCGGCGCAGAAAAGAACTTAGCCAAAAACACGGCCGAGAGAAGTCCCTTTGGGCCTATGCTGGGTATGCCCAGGCCCCCTATAGAC
>CAYUHW010000079.1:0-7067 GCA_964444605.1 uncultured Christensenella sp.
AACCCATCCGCAGGATGGATTTCACATTGCGCAGCAATATTTCACATGCCGAAGGCATATTTCACCCACGCTCTGCGTGGATTTCACCCGCACGCAGTGCGGCTTACCCTCACGCTCTCGCACGGCGGAAGAGGAAGGCCTCGGCCTCCTTGTCTCCGCTGATGTTCAATAGCTTCAGGATTACGGGCACCAGCATCTGGTAGGTTTTGTCTGCAGACACTTCCCCCGTGTCGGAATTGAAAAAAGACAGATACAGCTCCAAATAGGCCTGGGCGTAAATATTCGCCTCAATGTCCCGGGTGGGGCTGGTGGACTGGGCCCGGTACTCCTTGGCCAGTTCCTCTGCCAGGGTCTTGCGAAAGTCCACCTTTTCCGTGTGAATCTTCATAAGGGCATCGGTGAAGTCCTTCCCCAAACGGGTGCCTTTCAGCAGGGCATCCAGGGAGGCGGGGGAGGACAAAAAGGCGTTGTGAATCTCGCTGCGGGTCTGGATAAACCGCTCCAGCATGCGCTCTGCCACCTCGTACTTGTCCCGAAAATGGGCGTAGAAGGTGGCACGGGTCACCGGCGTTTCGTCCAGAATGTCCTGTACGGTGATTTTCTCAAAGGGCTTGCGCTTAAGAAGCTGAATCAGGGCGTTGGTAATGGCCCGCTCCGTGCGGACAAGCTGGGGATTGTGGGGCATGTTCTATCTCTCCGTTTCATGTTTTCCGGCAGGTATGGCAAAGTATATATGCTTTTTTTGCGCCGAACCGCAAAATTTTTTGTAAGGTAATTATACAATATGTTCAGTGACAAAATCAACAATTATTTTTGTCTGTTTTCGCAAAAGAGTTTGTATATTACAATAAAGATGAATTCTGACGAGGGGAGAAGAAAATGAAAACCGGCGCAGAAAAAAAGAAAAACAGATGCAAAAAGTGGTACATTACCTCTGCTGTCTCACTGTTCCTGGTGATCCTCATGGTCGCCGCCTACATTGTGACGGTCTCCTATGAGCAGGTAATCAACATTGCCCTGGGTACGGAAACCTCCCGAGTAGAGGCCGATCCCAACGATACCTCCGATACGGAGTATTATAAGAGCGACTACGCTTCTCAGGATGAAGTCAAGGCGGCCGGCAAGGCCATCGCCGAGGCTTTGACCGAGGAGGGAGCCGTTCTTTTAAAGAACGAGAACAAGGCCCTGCCCATTGCCTCCACGGCCAAGGTCACCCTGTTCGGTCATTCCAGCGTGAACACCATCGTCTGCGGCACCGGCTCTGCAGATATCGACGCTTCCGAAGCGCCCACCTTCAAGGAAGCGCTGGAGTCCAGAGGCGTAGAGGTAAACCCCTCCATGTGGCAGTTCTATCTGGACAACATCGAAACCTATGCCACCAACCCCCGCAAGGGCGACAACTCCATCCGCACCGGCGACGGCGGCACCAAGGGAGAGTACACCGCCAACGAGATTCCCTGGAGCGAGTATACGGATGCGGCCAAGGCAGATTTGGGCGAGTATAACGATGCGGCCATCGTGGTCTTCTCCCGTCTGGGGGGCGAAATGTACGATCTGCCCGCCACCACCGAGCAGCAGGGAAACGCCACCGAAACCGTAGACGGCTCCGGCAACTCTCTGGAGCTGACCATTCAGGAGCGGGCCCTTTTGAAGGAGATTCAGGCGGCGGGCTTTGATAAGATTATCGTCCTTTTGAACTCCACCAACGCCATGGAGTGCGACTTTGTGGACGATCCCGAGCTGGGCGTGGACGCCTGCATGTGGATCGGCTACACGGGCGTAGTGGGACTGTACGGCGTCTCCGATCTGCTGGTGGGCAACAACAATCCCAGCGGCCGTCTGGTGGACACCTACTGCGTGGACAACACCACTTCTCCCGCCCATGTAAATATCTACGGCAACACCTGGTCCAACTATGATGAGGTCAAGACCCTCATGTTCGACATGGGTCTGGACGGCAACACCTGGTACAATGTGTATCAGGAGGGCATCTATGTCGGCTATCGGTACTATGAAACCCGGTACGAGGACTATGTGCTCAATCAGGGCAACCACGGGGACTACAACTACCTGAACGATGTAAAGTATCCCTTCGGCTACGGCCTGAGCTACACCTCCTTTGCCTATTCTGACTTCTCCGTGGCGGAGAACGCAGACAGCTTTGATGTCACCGTCACCGTCACCAACACCGGGGACACGGCGGGCAAGGAGGTTGTGGAAATCTACTTCCAGTCTCCCTACACGGACTACGATAAGGAAAACCGCATTGAAAAGGCCGCCATCGAGCTGTGCGGCTTTGCAAAGACCGGTATTCTGGAGCCCGGGGCTTCCGAAACGGTCACCGTCAACGTGCCCAAGGAAGAGCTGAGAACCTACGATGCTTACGGCGCCAAGACCTACATTCTGGATGCAGGCGATTACTATCTGGCTATCGGCACCGATGCCCACAACGCCCTGAACAACGTGCTTGCCGCCAAGGGGGCAGACGTTGGCAGAATGACCGCTCCCGGCAACAGGGAGCTGGTCTATAAGTGGAACAACCCCGCTCAGGACACCACCACCTACGCCGTGTCCAACGACGGAGAGGAGAATTACCCCATTACCAACCAGTTTGACAACGGGGATTTGAACCTTGTGGACAACGGGGAGCAGGCCATTACCTACCTGTCCCGCTCCGACTGGACGGGCACCTTCCCCCAGGCTCCCGCAGTGCTGAAGCTGACGGAAGGCCTGAAGGCGGAGATGACGGGTCTGAAGACCTACAAGAAGCAGGATACCGATCGTGAGATGCCCACCATGGGTGCTTCCGGCCCCATGACCCTGGCGCAGATGATCGGCAAGGACTATGACGACCCCGCATGGGATGCCCTGCTGGATCAGGTCACCTATGAGGAGATGGCCATGCTCATCGGCGTAGGCTATCACGGCACCAAGGCGGTTCCCTCCGTGGCTAAGCCCAGAACCGTAGATGAGAACGGGCCTCAGGGCTTTACCAAGAAGCTGACGGACCTCTTCGGCAACTCCGAGCCCATGACGGCCTACTCCGATGAAAACATCATGGCCGCCACCTGGAACGTGGAGCTGATGGAGGAAGTGGGCAAGCAGATCGGCGAAGACGGTCTGGCTCTGGGCATTGTAGGTCTCTACGGCCCTGCCATGAACACCCACCGCAGCCCCTACTCCGGCCGCAACTTTGAGTATTACTCCGAGGACGGCTTCCTGGCCGGCAAGATTGCCGCCGCCGAGGTCAAGGGCATCCAGAGCAAGGGCGTCTATGTATACGTCAAGCACTTTGCCCTTAACGACAGCGAAACCAAGTGCCGCTGCTACAGCATCTTTGCCAACGAGCAGACCATCCGCGAGGTCTATCTGCCCGCCTTTGAGCATGCGGTGGTAGACGGCGGAGCCATGAACGTGATGAACTCCTTCGGCCGTGTAGGCGTGGTGTGGGTCGGCGCCCACGAGGGGCTCATGACCAACGTGCTGAGAAAAGAGTGGGGCATGAAGGGCTTTGCCCTGACCGACTACTCCAACACCGGCAAGACCTTCGACATTAAGATGGGCGTGCTGGCAGGCACCGATTCCTGGGACTGCTCCGCCGAGGGCAAGGGCACCTGGTCGGACAAGCTCCTGAAGTGGGAGCAAGAGCAGGACGTGGAGCTGACCTGGGCCATGCGTCAGGCCACCCACAGGCTTTTGTACACCGTGGCCAACTCTGCGGCCATGAACGGCGTGTCCACCACCAGCCGCATTGTCTCCGTAACGCCCTGGTGGAGAGCGCTGATCTACGGCGTCATGATTGTCGGCGTGCTGGGGCTTGCAGGAAGCGTCACCATGGTGGTTGTCACCAAGAAGAAGGAAAAGAAGGAAGCCCCCGGGGCGTAACAAAGGTATCTGCGGGGGAGCTTTTTCCCCTGTTGATATAAACTCATTGGTAAAAAGAACCAACAAAACCTTGAGGAGGAAATCAAAATGAAGAAAGTTATCACTCTGGTACTGGTTGTCGTTATGGCAGCTCTGTGCATGGTCGGCTGCGCCAGCAATGCCGCTAAGGCCGAGGACAACGGCGTAAAGGTGTATACCGTAGAAGCCAAGTTCAATTCCGAGACCGTCAATCAGTGGAAGAAGATCTACCTGCTGGACGAAGACAACTACGTCATCACCGTGAAGGCTCTGGACTCCAAGGATTCCAGCATCGTCACCGCCGACTTCTACATGGCCGGCACCTACACCCTGGATGGCAACACCCTGACCATCAACCCCGGCTACGGCTATTGCAAGGCCATGAACGGCGACACCCCCATTGAGATGCCCATTTCCGAGGGCGGCGGTATGTACAATGCCATGATGGGCACTGCCGGTTATACCTACACCCTGCTGGAGGATGGTTCCTTCGAAGTGGCCGAGTAATCGGTTTTACCGGAGAACCTATTGTAACCCATTACCAATGAAAAGACGGCACGGCTCGGAGCGCCCCTCGGGGTGCTTCGGGCACCTGCCGTTTTCCTGCACCTGAGGCGTTTTTTGGTGCGGGGAATATATACAGCGAAAGTTTTATAAAAGGGCCGCATTATAGGCAGAAGCCCCCATATGCGGCAGAAGCATCTGCTGCATATCCATATGGTTTTCCTCCGACCAAGAGCGGCGCGCCTGCGGGGCGCTCCTCTGCCAAAAGTTAGAGGAGGAGGGCGTCGTTTTGCTGAAGAACGAGAATGGCGCCCTGCCTTTAGCTGAGGGCAGCGGGGGAAGCCGCTTCTCTGCGGGCAGCGTAGATTCCGTGTACGGAGGCACGGACTCAGGGGCGGCGGACACGGCCGCGGCGGCAGCATGGAAGGGCCCCACACCATGCTCTATGTGCTTTCCGCCGTCTTCGGACTTGCGTGGCTGGCCTGCTTCCTCCGGCGGATTCGCCGCTCCAGGCAGCATAAGAATACCCATCCGGCTCCCGTAAAGCCCAAGGCATAGGGGAGAGAAAGGGAAGAATCATGAGAAAAGAAATTTATCTTCACGAGGGCTGGAAGTTTACCGGCTCCGACGGCAGGGTGCAGGAGGTAAACCTCCCCCACACCTGGAACGCCAAGGACGGGCAGGACGGGGGCAACGACTATTGGCGGGGCACCTGCGTGTACGAAAAGACCTTTGCCGCCCCTGCTTTTGGGGAGGAGGAGTGCGTGTATCTGGAGTTTGCCGGGGTCAACGCCTCCGCACGGGTGCTTTTAAACGGCAGGGAGGTTATGACCCATGACGGGGGGTACTCCACCTTCCGCAAGGACATTACGGAGTTTATACAGGAGGAGAACACCCTTGTGGTGGAGGCAGACAACTCCGTCAACGACCGTGTGTACCCCCAGAAGGCGGACTTTACCTTTTACGGAGGCATATATCGGGATGTGAAGCTGGTGGTGCTCCACAAGCATCACTTTGACATGGACTACTATGGGGGCAGGGGCATTGCCATCAGCACCCAAATGAAAGGGGAGGACGCCCTTGTAAAGGTGCGCACCTTTATAAACTGTGAGGGGCAGGTATCCCTTTATCTGAAGGACGCAGAGGGGAGTATCGCCGCCCAAGGCCAAGGCAGAGAGGCGGAGATTCTTTTGCCCAAAGCCCGCCTGTGGAACGGCGTGGAGGACCCCTATCTCTATACCTGCGAAGCGTCTTTGACGGCGGACGGGAAAGTGACGGACACGGTGCGTGTCCCCTTCGGCGTGCGGTTCTTTTCCGTAGACCCCCAAAAGGGCTTCTTCTTAAACGGCAGAAGCTATCCTCTGCGGGGGGTCTGCCGCCATCAGGACCGAAAGGGAATCGGCAACGCCCTTAAAAAGGAGCACCACGACAGGGACATGGAGATCATTCGGGAGGTGGGGGCCAACACCATCCGCCTTGCCCACTACCAGCACGACCAGTATTTCTATGATCTGTGCGACCGCTACGGCATGGTGGTCTGGGCGGAGATTCCCTATATCTCCGAGCATATGCCCAGGGGCCGGGAGAACACCCTCTCCCAGATGCGGGAGCTGGTGGTGCAGAACTACAACCACCCCTCCATCTGCTTCTGGGGCATTTCCAACGAGATTACCATCTCCACCAAAGACAGAAAAGATATGCTGGACAACCATCGGGAGCTGAACGAGTTGATTCACAGCCTGGACAGCACCCGCCTGACCACCTTGGCCTGCTACGCCGTGTGTACGCCCTTTGACAAGGTAGCTCACAGGGTGTCCGATCTGGTGTCCTGGAATCTGTATCTGGGCTGGTATGTGCCGGGGATGTTCCTGAACAACCTGTGGGTGGATTTCTTCCACAAGATATACCCCAACCGCTGTTTGGGATACTCCGAATACGGCTGTGAGTGCATGCCCAACCTTCATTCCTCCCATCCAAGGCGGGGGGATCAGAGCGAGGAGTACCAGTGCAAGTACAATGAGTACATGCTGCGCTTCTTTGAAAAGCGTCCCTTTATGTGGGCCACCCATCTGTGGAACATGTTTGACTTTGCCGCCGACGCCCGCAATCAGGGGGGCGAGCCGGGCATGAACCACAAGGGGCTGGTGACCTTTGACCGCGAGGTCAAAAAGGACAGCTTTTATATCTACAAGGCGTGGTGGAGCCGGGAACCCTTTGTGCATATCTGCGGCAGCCGCTATGTAAACCGCCACGAGAAGGTGACTGCGGTGCGGGTGTATTCCAATTTGCCTGAGGTGACCCTGTATGCAAACGGCAAGGCAGTGGGCACCCAAAGCGGAGACAAGGTCTTCCTCTTCAAACTGCCCTTAGAGGGAGAAGTCAAACTGGAGGCCCTTGCCGGGGACTGCCGGGACGAGGCCCTTATCCGCTATGCGCCTAAGCCCGACCCCGCCTACCGCTTGGGCAAGGACGGGGGCAGCGGCGGCAACTGGACGTAAGGGAAAACCAAAGGCCTGCAAGGGGCAGAGTATAGAGCAAAGGAGAAAGAAACATGAGTGAAAACAACGGAATGAATCGGGCGAAGAAGTATCAGCTGGCCCTGTTCCCCATGAACAACGGCGCCACCAACGTGTACTATGTGCTGATTCTGTCCTACATCG
>CAYUHW010000080.1:0-7027 GCA_964444605.1 uncultured Christensenella sp.
GCTGTACTGCTGGGTGCGGGTGCGGCCGTGGATGGTGAGGGCGGCGGCCCCGGCCTCCTCGGCCATGCGGGCAAAGGCGGGGGCGTTGCAGTGCTCCTCGTCATAGCCCTTGCGGAACTTCACCGTAACCGGCACGCTGCTGCCCTTGACCACGGAGGAAACCACCTTATACCCCAGGGGCAAATCCAGCATCAGGGCGCTGCCCTCGCCGTTGCCGGCGATTTTTTTGGCGGGACAGCCGCAGTTAATGTCCAGCAGTGCCAAGGTGTCTCCCAGCTCCCCGCACAGCCTGCGGGCGGCCTCCTCCATAACGGCAGGCTCCTTCCCAAAAAGCTGTACGCCCAGAGGGCCTTCCTTCTCCCCCTTATCTATGAGGGCACGGGTGCGGCGGCTGTCGTACAAAAGTCCCTTGGCGCTGACCATTTCCGTAAAGGCCAGCTCGCACCCCTGCTCAAAGCACAGGGTGCGGAAGGACTTGTCCGTATACCCCGCCATGGGCGCCAACAGCACCCGAGGGCGGGCATAAAATTCCTGCAGATTCAACATAGGCGCAAAACTTCTTTTCTCAAGCACCCGGCGTGGGCACCAGTATGGTGGTCATGGGCAAGGTGGGCGTAGGGGTAGCCATGGGGAGGGGGGAGCGGGAAGGGTCGCTGGTGGCTTCCGGCTGGCGGGTCGGATTGACCTCCAGGGTGGTCAGGGAGCTGATTCTCCAGCTTCCGTCCACCTTTTCCAGGGTGAGGCGGTACTTAATGGGCGTCCAGGAGGGAGGTGCGGCGCTGCGGCCGTCCTCACTGCCGTTGAGGGTGCCGGAAATGGAGCGGATCTCCTCTATGACGTCTACGGACAGGGTGGACAGCCACGGCCAGACCCGAATGCGCTCAAAGGAGAGCACATAGCTGTAGTTGCCGACGGTGTAGCTTTTATAGGTGGTGTCGGACAGGCGGCTGTCGGACAGCAGGCACTCCTCGGTGAAGTAGTTCTTTAAGCCGTTCACGGAGCCTTCCTGCAATATATACTCCGCCCGTGCCCCCATGCCCTCGTTTACGATGATATAAGTGGAGGAAAGCCGGGCGCAGCCGACGAAAATCAGCACGCACAGCACCAGCCCTGCCCCTGCAATGGCCAGGGTGCGGGCGATATAGGAAAAGGAGCGGCGGGTAAAGCGCAGGGACTCGGCCTGCTTTCTCAGCCCGGCGGCCCGTTTTTTGGAGATGGTGTTTTTTGTATTGTTGGATGAGGAAGCCATACAATCCTCCGTAAACCTTCTTGAACTTTGCTTCAAAGGGCCTCGGCGCCTTTGGGAAGCTACGTCATCATACCACAAAAGTGCCATAATATCAATGAAAAAGCCGTGAACAAAGGGAAGCTTTTGGGGCGGGGCGGCGGGTTCGTACAGCGAACCCTTGCGTGGGGGGCGGGCGGAATGCCCGCCTCCCACGCAAGAGAAGGGCTTCGCCCTTCCGCCGCCCCGCCCCTCCAAAAAACAAAACCCCCGAAAGTCTCGGGGGTTCCCTGCTATGAGAAAGCACGCCTTAAAGCAGAGCCTTTACACATGCCTGAGGGCATCGATAGGCTGAAGGCGGGCCGCCTTGTTGGCGGGGTAGGCACCGAAAATCACGCCCAGAGCCACGCACACCGCCAGCGCCAGCATGGCATACTCCCAGGAGACGGATACCGCCATGCCCGTTAGGGCGGCAAACAGCTCCAGCCCCAGCAAAGACACGCCTATGCCCAAAAGCCCGCCCAGCAAGGAGAGCACGCAAGCCTCCACCAAAAACTGAAAGAGGATGGCCCCCCGCCGTGCGCCGATGGCCTTGCGGATGCCGATTTCCCGGGTTCGCTCCGCCACCGTCACCAGCATAATGTTCATAATGCCGATGCCCCCTACCAGCAGAGAGATGGCGCCGATGCCTCCCAGCATCATGGCCACGGTGTCCGTTACCTCCTCCATGGCATCCAAAATGGAGCTTTGGCTGAATACGCTGTAGGCATCCTCATCCCGGGTCAGGGCGTAAAGGGCCAGTTCCGTAATCTTCTGAACGGTCTCCGCCTGCTCCGGGTCATAGACGGAGATATAGAACCGGGACACATCCTTCTGCTCCGTCAGCCGCTGGGCGCTGGTCAGGGGCAGAAGAATCACGTTGTCTGCCGACCCGCCGATGGCCGTTCCCTGCTCCTCCAAAAGCCCCACAACGGTGAAGGCCGTATCCCCTAAGGTGACGGTTTTGCCGATTACATCGTAGCTTTCAAACAGATCCCCGGCTACCTCCGTGCCGATGATGCACACATGGGTCTTATAGATGCAGTCCGCCTCCATAAAGAAGCGGCCGCTCTGCACCTCCACTCCGTAAATATCCCCGTACTCCGCCGTAACCCCGGTGACGGTTTGGGTAGAGACGCCGGTGCCGTTTTTCATCTGAACACTGCCCGTCAAAACGGGGGTCACCCCCTTGACCATAGCTTCGGGAAGATAGACGGCGATGTCCTCGGCAGTCAGGGAAATATCTTCATCGGTAATCTGCACGCTGAGAAGCCCCGCCCCCAGGGAGCTGATTCTGCCGGTAATGGTGTTGCTGGCCCCTGAGCCGATGGACATGAGCATGACCACCGCCACCACGCCGATGATGATGCCCAGCATGGTGAGGAAGGAGCGGGTCTTGTTAAAGAAGATGTTCCGAAAGGCCATCTTTAAGGCGGTAATCATAGGCTTTCCTCCTCTCCTGCATAGACCTTTCCGTCCTGCACCCGCAAAATCCGCTGGGCGCGGCGGGCTACCTTTTCAGCGTGGGTGATGACCACCACCGTGTTCCCCTTTTCGTGCAAAGCCTCCAGCATATCCATGATCTCCTCTCCCGAGCGGGAATCCAAATTCCCCGTAGGCTCATCCGCCAGAATCAAAGCAGGGTTGGTTACCAAGGCTCTTGCTATGGCCACCCGCTGCTGCTGGCCCCCGGAAAGCTGGTCGGGACGGTGAAAGGCACGGCTCTCCAGTCCCACCCCCTGCAAAGCTTCCAGCACCCGCCTGCGCCGCTCGGAGGCCTTTACCCGCTGATATAAAAGGGGCAGCTCCACGTTTTCATAGGCGGTCATTTGGGGAAGGAGGTAAAACTGCTGGAACACAAAGCCGATGCGCCGGCTGCGGATGCGGCTAAGCTCTCCCTCCGTGCACAGGGTCACGTCCTGCCCTTCCAGCAGGTACCGGCCGCTGTCTGCCGTATCCAAGCACCCCAGCAGATGCATAAGGGTACTCTTTCCGCTGCCTGAGGGGCCCACGATGGACACATACTCTTTTGGGAAGATATGCAGGCTCACATCGTCCATGGCCTTGATGACCTCCTCCCCCATGACATAGTGCTTGCAGACGTGCCTAAGCTCAATCATTGCCGCCACCCCGGTTCCCGGAATTCTGCTTTCTGTCGCTTCTGTCATAGTTCTGGCGGCTGTTCCAGTCATTGCCGCCCATATTGGGCATGGAGGGCATCTCTCCGCCGCCCATAGTTCCGCCGAAGCCGCCGTTCTGGCGGAAGGAGTTGAAGAAGCCTGCGGTGTCCTCCGCCTCATACTCTGCAGAGGTGGTGCGCTCTTTGACCAGAATCATATCCCCCTCGCTTAACTCTCCTGCCACCAGCAGGTAACTGCCGTCAGAGGCCAGAATCTCCACTTCAACCGCCGTCAAAGCGGTTAAATCCGTCTCCGCTTCCCCGTATACCGTGCCGAAGGCGGCGTTTTCGGGGGCCAGATAGACCACGGTCTTCCCGTTTATGGTCTCCACGGCCTCCGCAGGCACCAGCAAGCCTTCTCCGCTTTCGGACAGGACGATGGTGCAGGTTGCGCTCATGCCGGGGAGGGCTCCTTCTATATTCCCGGCAGAAACCACCGCCTGATAGCGGGCGTTGTTGCTGCCGCTGTTTACATAGGACAAAGAGGAGATGGTTCCCTCATAGGTGCCCGCCAGCGCATCCAAGGTCACTTTCACCTTCTGCCCCGCCGCCACCGTCAGCACATCCTCCTCATCTAAAGACAAGGTGACGGTGTAGCCTCCTTCGCTCTGCAGGGTAATGAGCATATCTCCCGCCAGCACTTCTCCTTCAGGCTCTATGGAAACGGCCAGCACCTTCCCCGAGAAGGGGGCGGTTACACATACGGCTTCCTCATATTCTTTCAGCAGGTCTTGGTATTCCTCCCGCTTCTGCTCGTAGTTTGCGGAGGTGGGGTAGGCTTTAAACACCGCCAAGGTGCTGTTGCGCCCTACGGAACTGCCGTCGCTGACGGAAACGGAGGCAATCAGCCCGTCCACCCCCGTAACCTTCTCATAGGATACAAGAGCCAAGGTGCCCGTGCCCGCTTCCCTGCCGTCGGCGTTCAAAACGGTCACCACGGCGCCTACGGGCTGGGTGATGTCGTCAATGAGGATGTTGGCTACGCCCTTTTCGTATCTTCGGACGGTGCCCGTCAGGATTTTCCCCGCCTCCGTGGTCAAGGTTACGGTGTCATACAGGGACAAAATATCGGTTTCCACCTCCGTTTGCATAAGGGAGTCCGTGGAAATCAAGCACACATAGCCGTACTCCTCCATGATGGCGGCCACGTCTGCCCCGGCAAAGAGCTTGCTGTCCTTTACCACGCCCTTAACCCCGGAACGAAGGTACAAGCTATTGCTCAAACGGGGGGTCGTGCGCAGGCTCTCCTCCGCCGCCTCCAATTCCTGCACCAAATTGTCGTCCTCATAGGGAGCAAGGGTCATTAGAATGTCTCCCGTCTGCACCCTGTCCCCTGCTTGGACGAGCACATTCTCTGCAAGGCCGTCTACCCCTGCATACAGGGTCTCCGTCGCCTTGGGGGTCAAAGTCCCCGAAGAAGAAAGGGTGGTGGTCACCGAGCCCCTTGTTACCCGCTGGGCGGTGTAGCTTACGGTGCTGACCTGGGCATTCTCCCCTTTATTCTTTATTTTCAAAACCCTATATGCTGCCAGTCCCCCCAACAGCAGCAGCACGGCCAGCAGAATTCCCAGACAGGCCTTTATGATGCGGCGGGTCTTCCTGCGTTTTTTCTGAGCGGCAAAAGCGTTTTCCTTTTGTTCCATGGTCTTCTTTTGTATTCTCCCTTCCGATGGTTTGTTTTTGAGTATAAACGGAAAGCCTTGAAAATCGGTTGAAAGAAAAAAGGTTTTTTTCAATGTAAATTCAAGGATTTGTGGTATGATTAAACTAAAGACGAGGTACGGTATGCGGATTTTAATTGTGGAAGACGAAAAGAATTTAAGAGAGGCTCTTTTGGCACTGCTGGAAAAAAGCGGCTACATGGCCGATGCCGCGGAGGACGGCATCAGCGGCCTCGACCACGGTTTGTCCGGACTGTACGACGCCATTTTGCTGGATATCATGCTCCCCCGCCTTAACGGGCTGGAGGTGCTGAAAAGTTTAAGAGCCCAGCGCATTGCCGTGCCCGTACTGCTTTTGACCGCCCGCAGTGAGATTGAGGACAAGATTCACGGTCTTGATATGGGAGCGGACGATTATCTCACCAAGCCCTTTGATGCGGGGGAACTGCTGGCCCGCCTGCGGGCACTGCTTCGGCGCAAGGGAGAGTTCATAGAGCCGGAGGGGGCTTCCTACGGGGATCTTTTGCTGAAGTCCGACAGCCGCACCCTCTTTTGCGGGGAACGTTCCGTAAGGCTGGGGCAAAAGGAATACCAGCTTATGGAAATTCTGCTGGCCTACAAGGGACACATTGTCCAAAAGGATGTGCTGGCGGAAAAGGTTTGGGGCATAGAGGACAGCTCCGAATACAACAACGTGGAGGTGTACGTCTCCTTTCTGCGGAAAAAGCTGGGATATCTGCGCTCCCAAACCAAAATTACCTCCACCCGGGGGGCGGGCTATGCCCTTGAAAAGCCGGAGGAGCAGGGATGATTCAACAGCTTCGGAAAAAGTTTGTGCTGGTGACCATGGGGCTTTTGTGCTTTGTGTTTGTGTTGGCGCTGGTCACCTTAAACGTCCTCGTCACCCGTTTGGAGGAAAACCGCTGTTTGGAGGAAATGGACTCCCTCAGCGATATAGACCGTGCCTTCCGTTTTGTGCTATCCCCCCAGCAAAATGGGGGAATGCCGTCGGAGACCCCGCCGCCCTTTCCCGAGGACGATTTCCGCGATGACCCTGAAAGGAAAAAGGAAAGCCGCCGCATCGCCCAGCTTACCATGCGGGAAATCTATATGGTGTGGCTGGACAAAAGCGGCGCAGTGACCTTAAGCAGCCCCCTCTTTGACTTTGGCATGGAGGAAGAGACCTTCAGCACCATGGTGCAATCCGCCATGGCCTCCAAGAGGGACAGCGGGCGCATAGGGGGATTTTTGTTTTTAAAGCAGTCCCGAAACTACGGCACCCTGCTAACCCTGCGCAGCTTTTCTCAGGAGGCGGCTTCCCTCCGGCAATTGCTCGTAAACTCCGTTACCATCGGACTTTTGGGACTGGGGATTCTGTTTTTGATTACCCTGTGGCTCAGCCGCTATGTGACGGAGCCGGCCCAAAAAGCCTTTACCAAGCAGAAGCAGTTTATTGCCGATGCCAGCCACGAGCTGAAGACCCCCCTCTCCGCCATTGCCGTCAACGGGGATGTGCTGGAGCGGGAGATCGGGGAAAACCGCTGGCTTACCAACATCCGTCAGGAGACGGGGCGCATGGAGGCGCTGGTGATTTCTCTGCTGACCTTGGCGCGGCTGGATGCCGCTCCCAAAGATGCCGTCAAAAGGCCCTTCTCCCTGTCTGAAGCGGTCACGGAGATTGCCCTGTCCTTTGACTCTCTGGCCTTTGAAAAGAAGCTGACCTTTGACTTTGAAGTGCAGGAGGGACTGAATTTTCTCGGAGATCCCGACCAAATGAAGCGGCTGGTGAGCATTCTGCTGGACAACGCCTTTACCTACTCCCCTGCAGGGGAACGGGTGGTGCTAAGGCTGAAAAAGGAGGATGGCTCCCTCCTTCTCACCGTCTTCAACACCGGCACCCGCATCAATCCCAAGGATCTGCCC
>CAYUHW010000081.1:0-7000 GCA_964444605.1 uncultured Christensenella sp.
ACTGGGTATCCCTTCTGGTCGTGCCCATCATTGTGGAGATTGTCCTGCGCTCCAAATGGTGGAAGAAGAAATCGGACTACTACTTCTCCTTCAATCAAGAGGCGGAAGAAGACACGGACAAGGAAAAGGAGGCCGAGTAAATGTACGGAATAGTGCAGATTGTAATGGCTGTCGTCTACATGGCGGCGCTGGTTGTGGTTGGCTTGCTGGTCAGCCGAAAGGTAAAAACTTCTGACGACTACTGGGTAGGCGGACGGAACGTAGGTCCCTGGACCACGGCTCTATCCTATTGCGCCGCATACCTGTCCACGGCGGCTATCATCGGCTCCATTCCCAAGCACTATACCTACGGTTTGGGTTACGGCGGATTCAACCTGCTGTCCTGCCTGGTGTGCTGCGCCGCTTTGATTTTCTTCGTGTTCGCACCCAAGATGCGGGCGCTGTCTGAGCGGCTGAAGGTAGTATCCATGTCCGGCTTCTTGTCCGTGCGGTATCAGTCCAACCGTATGCGTCTCATCTGCGGCTCTTTGGTAGCCGTTATGATGATTCCCTACGCCATCTCCGCCTGCAAGGGCATCGCCAACGCCATGGTATCCATCATGGGACTCTCCTATAATACGGCGGTCATCATCATTGCCGTGGTGTCCTTCCTGTATCTGATTACCTCCGGTTTCTGGGGCGTATCCACCACCGACTTGATTCAGGGAATCACCATTTCCGTTTCCGTGGTCGTGGCGGCGGTCATCATTGTCACCAAGGCAGGAGGCATTACAAACATCGTCACCCACATGGTGGAGACGGATCCGGCCAAGGGCACCTGGAACTCCGGCATGAGCTTTTTGACCCTGTTCAGCTACGCCGGCGTATGGGCCTTCATCGCCTTCGGTCAGCCCCAGCTCATCACCAAGTTCATGGGTTTGAAGGATTCCCGTACCGTTGGCACCGTGGTTCGTGTCAGCTATGCTTGGAACTTTATTGCCATGATCTGCCTCCAGCTCATCGCCTGGGCGGCGAACTTCCTTTATGGCAACCAGGTCTTTGCCGACGGCGACTCCATTGCCCCCATGGTAGTGGCAGAGTATGCAGGCACTTTTGTTTCCGGTCTGTTCCTTTGCGGCGTGCTGGCGGCAGGTCTTTCCACCGTAGTTTCCTTGGTGCTGACCTCTGCTTCCTCCGTAGCTAAGGACATCTATGAGGACTATGTGGGCAACCGCCGCGGGAAGGAGAACGTGGATTCCAAGAAGTCCATCCTTATCTCCCGTATCGTCACCGGCGTGGTCATGCTGCTGGTGGCCGTGGGAACCATGTATCCCCCCGATTTCGTGTGGGAGCTGTCCACCATGTCCGCCGGTGCCATGGGTGCAGCCTTTACGGCGCCGCTGATCTTGGGTCTCTATTGGAAGCGTGCCACCAAGCAGGGCTGCTATGCCGCCGTGATTGTGGGCGTGCTGACTTCCATTGTGTGGTATCTGGCGGGTCTGTCCAACATCGTTCACAGCTTCGTGCCCGGCACCATTGTGTCCTTCATTCTGCTGGTGGTGGTGTCCCTTTGCACCAAGCCCATGGATAAGGACATTGTGGATGTATTCTTTGAGCCCCGTTGCTCCAAAGCTAAGATTGCCGCTGCCATTGAAGGCGGCAGGAAAAACTAAGCCTGCAT
Source organism: uncultured Christensenella sp. (assembly GCA_964444605.1). GTDB lineage: Bacteria > Bacillota > Clostridia > Christensenellales > CAG-138 > RUG472. The sequence continues at coordinate 1,661 of CAYUHW010000081.1, forward strand.
ATAATGCAAAATCAACGTACAAAAACCCTCTGGTATATCCTGACGGCCTTTTTACTGCTGTTGACCGGCATGGTGAACATGGGACAGGCTGTCATGCAGACCCTGATCCTCCCCTTTATTCGGGAGGATCTGGGCCTGTCCTTTTCCAACGCTTCCATTATGCTCACGGTGCGCTCAGCCTTTACGGTGCTGGCCACCCTGTTGACTGACAAGATTTTTTGCCGCAGGGGATTGAAGGGAGGACTTTTGCTGGCCTTCCTTGGAAGCGTCCTCTCCTGCGTGCTGTACGGCGTAGCAAAGAGCTACATTCTGTGCCTTGCGGCCGTGGCGCTGTCCGGCTTTGCCTTTGGGCTGGGAGGCACCATTCCCGCCGCTCTGATTGTCCGCCGCTGGTTTGTAAAGAGCCGCGGCTTAGTGTTGGGCATCTGCGCCATGAGCTCCGGGGTAACCACCCTGCTGCTGTCCGTTCCGATTACCGGAATCGTCTCCACGCGAGGGGTGCTGGCGGCAGAGATGGTAATGGGCGGTCTTTTTGCGGTGTTGGGAGCGCTTGTGCTCCTGCTGCTGAAAACAGCTCCCGAAGAAGCGGGGCTTACCCCCTTTGGCGGCGGCCGGGGATGGAAGGCAGCCGAAAAAGAAAAGAAGAAGCATCGCCTGCCCCCCGTAGACAAAAAGGCACTGCTGTTGCTGTCCGCATCCATGGTATTTGTAGGCTTTTTTACCTACTGCAGTTGGGACAATTTTAACCTGGCCGCCATTGCCGCCGGATACGATGCCGTTTTCGTCAGTTCCGTCATGGCTTTGAACGGGCTTATGAATATGGTGGGCAAGCCTTTGTACGGGGTCATGGCCGACGCGGTGGGAGCGCCTGCAGCCAACGTTGTATACTATGTACTGCTGATAATCGGGCATGGGGCCGTTTTGTTCTTTGACGGAGCCGCCTCTTGGCCGGTGTATGCCGTGGTGCTGTGTTTGGGCATGGGCTCTTTCACCATAAGCACCGTGGGTGCCCCCGTGTGGGTGGCGGAGATGACGGAGGAAAAGGACTATACTCCCACGCTGAAAAAACTTCAGTCCTGCTGTACCATCGGCGGGCTGTGCATGTCGCCTTTGCCGGGATTGCTGGCCGATGCGGCGGGAAACTACAATGGGTACTACCTCTTTTGCGCCGTCACCACTCTTGTATCCTTATTGCTGGTCAACGGGGTGTACGGAAGGCAGAGAAAGAAAGCGCTGTAAAGTAAAAGAACAGCCCCCCATGGACATAAAAAGCTTATATCCCAACAGGCAACCCTGACGGCCTTGGGTGCTGCCGCTTTTGAACCCCAAGAAAGCGGCTGACAGGAAGCAGTCAGCGGCCCAGGGCCCACTCTCCATCCTGGTAAGAAGGAGAGGTATTGAAATTGGAAAAGACGGCCGAGCAGGACCGTCTTTTCCTTTTGAAGGTATGTTTTGATGTGTGCAGACTATTGATAGCGCTCCGCCTGATAATCCCCCCGATAGGCCATGGCGATGACGGAGATGTGGAGCATGGTCACCAGACGGCGGTTGGTAAAGTCGATACCGAACTCATCCTCCAAACGGTGAATTCGCTGATAGACGGTGTTGACGTGCATGTGCAGGTATTCGGCCGTAATCTTTACAGACAAACTGCAGTAGATATACGCCGCCAGCACTTCCAGCAGATCCGTGCCGTTTTTTTGATCATACTCCCGAATCTTCAGTGCAATGGGGTTGCAGATGCTGTCCAGGGTAATTTCCCCTGCGTTGAGGGCGGTGTCCATCAGGTGGGAAATCACCATATCCCCATAGCCGTTGACCCGCTGGTTCCAAGGGAACTTGCGCACCATCTCAATACAGCGCACCGCTTGATGCATGGCGATGGAGATATCCGTAATGTCAAAGACCCCGTAGCTGAGGGAAGCGTACATGTTTGTGCAGGTGACATACTCCGTCAGTTTCGGGAAGTTGCGGCCGTAGGTGGCGTAGATTTCCGTCTTCCAGTCGGAATGGAGGAAGGCAATATAATAATCCCCGAACTCATAGACTTTTTCCCCTATAATCTCCTCCAATTCCCGAGCCAGGGATTCAGGGCGGTTCTGGAGCTTGCGGTACACGGCCAGCACATAGTATTTATCGTAGGTAGGCCAGCCTAAAGCCTTGAGCTGTTTCTTTACATCCTCCGGATGGCCGGGCTTGCTTTGCAGAAGCTGAAACAGCAGGGTCTGCAGCTGCATCTGGGGGCTTTGGAGACTGCGCTTCCACTGGGTGGCGGAAAAAATACGGCTGATACAGGTGAGGCGGTGGAGGGTGTCCGCATCCAAAAAGGAAGACTCCTGCTCGGCCGTGAGCAAAAAGAGAACGGATTGACTGTTTTGTATCCTTGTGATGAGCAGGCAGTGAGGCAAGGGGTTTCGAGGGCTCAGGCTTTCCAACTGCAGACACGGGGACTCCCAGTCATAGCGGGAGAGAATATCCGCTTTCATGGAAGCCAGCTGGCTGACGTCTTTGGCGTGGAAGCCGCTGTTGGCCAGAGCGGTACCGTCGGAGGAAAGCAGAAGCACCGGATTGCGAAGAAGACCGGAGAGAAAGTTGACTACGTTGTCGGCGGAATCTCCCTGCAAAAGCATGGTTTGCAGGGACAAAGCGGAGGCGGTGAAGCGGGCATCCTCCAGCAAAATCTGACGGGTGCGCTCCAGCAGGCGGGGAATGTGATAACTTTCTGCAGTGAGAAAGCACAGGTTTTCGTAAATGTTGGCATAGCCGAAGCTGTCGGCGGAGTGGATGTACAGCACACCCCGGCAAAAGCGGGTACTGCGGTTGGCCGGTTCCACGGCAAAGACCTCCTCTTGGGCGGGGCCGTAGTACTGGCAGGGCAGACCCTTGAGCAAAGGCAGCAGACGTTGAATTTCCATACACATTCTCTCCCTGACAAAGATAATTCATTATCTGCAGTATACCACACTTTTCTCTTCCGTGGAAATGAAAAGTGCATATTTGAAGCAGGAGGGAGCGGAATTTCCGGCTTTATTGGATGCTGAAGGAGCAGTAAGGGGCGTCTCAACCGAAGTTTTGGGGGAATCAACCGGCAGTTGAGGGGAAAAAGAAGGAAAATCACCTGATGGATGATAGCTAAACCGCCGCAGATATGCTAAAATGTGAGCAGAAACACGGGAGGGAACATCGATGGAAAACAATATACAGACCATGGGAAAGCGCATTGCATCCCTTAGAAAAAAGAAAGGACTTACCCAGGATCAGCTGGCACAGCGGCTGGGAGTGACCCCTCAGGCGGTGTCCAAGTGGGAGAATGATTTAAGCTGTCCGGATATTTCCATCCTGCCGGACTTAGCAAAGGAGCTGGAGGTCAGCGTGGATGCACTGCTGGGGCGGGCGCAGCCCAACGAAAAAAAGGAAGCCAAGCAGTACATTGTCATTTCCAAGGAAACGGAAGGGGACGAGGAGGAGGAAAACGATACGATGAAGGACAAGGGAAAGGTATATATGCGGTTTAATCTTAGCGGCAAGTGGGGCGGCATTCTCACTGTGCTTCTGCTGGTGGGGACGGGGGTGCTGCTTTTGCTCCGTGAGCTGGGGGTGGTAACCTTGGCGGCGGACATCTCTCTGTGGGGAATTCTCTGGCCTTTGCTGGTTCTGGCGGGAGGCATCAGCTCCGTGGTCTCGGAATGCAACGCCTGCACCTTGGGCATAACCGTTTTCGGTTTATACAAGTTCCTGTTCAACCTGGGGCTTCTGCCCTCTTCCTGGGTGCTGACCTGGAGTCTTGCGTGGCCCATCATCATCATTCTCATCGGCCTCACCATTCTGCAGAACATGCTGCTGCCTAAAAAGGTTCGCCGCAACGGGAAGAGCAAGAGCCGGAACGACTCCCACAAGGGGCATGTGGTTTCTCACTGCGAATATAAGGAAGGGATTTTGACGGTGGAGTGCTCCTTCGGAGAGATGCATCCCAGCCCCGAGGGCCCCTTTGTGGGCGGCAATGCGGAGGTCAACTTCGGGAACTGCGTGCTGGATTTGACTCGATGCGAATCCTTTGCGGAGCATTGCGTCCTCAATGCGGATGTCAACTTTGGGGAACTGGTGGTCATTGTGCCCAGATGCGTCAAGGTGGAGATGGATGCGGATGCCTCCTTCGGCTCCAACACGGCCCCCTCTGCCGCGGAGAATACCAGCTGCACCTTGAGCATCAAGGGAGACTGCAGCTTCGGAAATTTGCGGGTGAAATACGAGGAATAAGGTAAGAAGAAACGAAAAGAGCCTTCGGGCTCTTTTTTTCACCTCTTTTGAGGAGGATGTGCTTTTGTGCGGGGGGCGGCGGAAGGGCGACGCCCCCCCTTCACCTGAAGAAAAACAGCGCCCAAGGAAGCTGTTCCCTGAGCGCTGTATCATAGACCAAAAGCTTATTTTAAAATTTCCTTGAGGAAGGAGTCGCCGCACCGCCAGCTTTCGCCGGTCAAATACTCATAGACCGTGGCGGCAATGTCCGTAAAGCTTTTGCGCACTCCCAAATCCACCCCTGCCTTTACGGGCTTTCCCGCAATCATCAGGGGGATATACTCTCTGGTGTGGTCGGTGCCCTTAAAGGAGGGATCGCAGCCGTGGTCGGCGGTGATGAACAGAATGTCCCCCTCGCCCATGGCATCGGTAAGCTCCGGCAGGCGGCTGTCAAAGTACTCCAAGGCCTTGGCGTAGCCCTCCACGTCCCGCCGATGGCCGTAGAGCATGTCTGTGTCCACCAGATTGGTGAAGATAAAGGCGCCTTCCCCCTGCTCCAAAAACCGCTTTGTGGCCTCAATGCCGTCGTGGTTGTTCTTGGTGTGATCCACCACATCGATGCCCCGATGGCAGAAGATATCCTCAATCTTGCCGATGGCCACTACGGGGAGCCCCTTCTCATGAAGCCCGTCCAAAATGGTATCTTCAAAGGGGGGGATGGCGTAGTCCCGCCGGTTCTCCGTGCGGGTGTAGCGGCCGGAAGTTCCCGTAAAGGGGCGGGCAATGACCCGGCCCACAAGGTCGTCCCCTACCAGCATCTCTCTGGCAATTTCGCAGATGCGGTACAGCTCCTCCAAGGGCACCACGTCCTCGTGGGCGGCCACCTGAAATACGCTGTCGGCGGAGGTGTAGACAATGACCTTTCCGGTCTTTACATGCTCGTCTCCCAGTTCCTCAATAATCTTTGTGCCGGAAGCCACGCAGTTGCCCAAGGTGCCTCGACCGATCTTTGCCTCAAAGGCGTCCATAATCCGCTGGGGGAACCCGTCGGGATAGGTCTGGAAGGGGGTCTTCTGCTGAAGTCCCGCAATCTCCCAGTGGCCG
>CAYUHW010000082.1:0-5322 GCA_964444605.1 uncultured Christensenella sp.
GTGGTCACCAGCTCCGCCATCAACAACTATGTCCGCAGAGGCATTCTGCCCGGCCCCAAAAAGAAGAAGTATTACCGCACCCACATTGCCTGCCTCATTATGATCTGCATTTTGAAGCAGAGTTTGAACATGAACATGATTATGACCATGCTCCCCCAGGGCGAGGAGGAGGAGCAGGTGCGCCGATCCTATGAGTCCTTTGCCCTGCGCCACGCCATGACGGCGGATTATTTTGTGAAGCAGGTGCGGGAGGCCTCTGCCTACCTGCTGGATCACGAGAATCCCACCAAGATGGCGGTAAGCACCACGGAGGAGCTTATTGCCATCTCGGCCATCATGGCCTCCCTGTCCCGTCTGCTGGCAGAAAAGCTGCTGCTGCTGGAGGGGAAGGATTTGGAAAACGGCGGCAGCATCGAGATTCGCCAGTAAGAGAACAAGCATTTTTTGGGACGGTTCGCCGTCCTTTTTTCGTTTTTTGCGGGGGGCGGGGGTTGGGCTGCCTGCGGCAGCCCTTTGGGCAAAGCCCAAAGAGAACGGCAACGCCGTTCCAACCCCCGCCCCCCGCAACCCATTGCTTTCTTCTAAAAAAGAGACCCGCCCGCAGGCAGGTCTCTTTCTCTTTGCGCACATGACTTACTTTGCATCGATCATGTCCCACAGACTTGCGGGGGCGGAGGCGTTCTGCTTTTCGGCCTCCTTTTGGGCAAGGAAGCGGTGGTAGGCCGTCAGCGCCAAATACCCCTGCTCCGTGGCCAGATCGTTCCGTTCTGCGCCCAAGATGTGGGCAAAGCCGCCGCCCTCCACATAGAAGCGGCACAAGGCCTCATAGGCACTGCCGCCGTCCTTGACGAAAAGGCCGTCCGTATGGGGATCTATGCCCAAAGCGGTGAGGGCGATGATCACCTGTGCGGTGGATTCGCAGTTGTTTTGGCCGTTGGAAGCAAAGACGCCCGTCTCCTGCTGGAGCTTGCTCAGGCGCGCTAAGGCCTTTTCTACGGCGGCCTTCACGGCTTCCCTTTCTTTATAGGGAGAGAGTGCCTGCAGTACCATGGCGGTCATGTCCGCATCTGCCTGGGTTCCGGAGAAGGCCCAGCCGCCGTCCTCCAACTGCCGCTCCAGCAGCAGGGACAAAAGGGTCTCCCGGGTCATAGCTTCCTTCCCTTCGGGGGCGGCGGGGATGTCATAGTTCCCTGCATCCAAAGCCAGCAGGGTGTATACGATGCCGTTGAGCCCCTGCTTTTGCACAAAGTCCGCGTCCCCCAAGGGGGTTAGCAGGTTGTGCCCGCCTGCGCCGGCAGGGTTCTTTCCAAGGGCGGTGAGGGCCAGAATCACACGGGCGTTTTCCGTGACCCGGTTTTTATCCAGCTTCTCCCCTTCCAAAATGTGCCCCTGCACATATTCATCCACGGCGGCATAGTAACTATCGGGCACGGTGCGGCCGCTACGGGCAAGGCCGATGATTTCCCATTCGGCGCCGTACTTGCCCAGAGTCTCTTCCCCTAGAGACTCCAGATAGTCTCCGGTGATTTTGTAGATATCGATGCCCTCGGTGTCGGCGCCTTGGCCCTCTTCCTCCCTTTCGCCGGAGCCGCCGGTGTAATCGTCGGTATAGAAGAGCACCAGAGCGTCCCCGTCCTTAAGGACATAGGCGTTCATGTACAACCCGGGGGTACTGCCGTTGACGGAGTACATCCAGCCGGAGTTCTCTCCCCGATCCTTCTCGGACAACACGCTGCCGTTGGGTCTGCGCACTCCGGAGATATAGCTGCCACCTACCAAGCTGTAGCCGCTGCCGGCAAGAGCCTTCTTGGCGGCTTCCATGGCGGTGGTGCCCTCCTCCAAGCCCGTCAGGGAGCGGCTGAGCCAGGTGCTGCCGTTGTCCTTGAGCTTAAAGGTGACGGAGATGGTCTTCTCCTCCGGCTCCTCCATGCCGGGGGTGGGGTCGGTGCCCAGTACCTTTACCGTGGCGGAGACAGGCTGTTTATACAGGGCGGCAAAGCGGCTGTCATTGGGGTAGCGCTCTGCGTACTTGGCGTAGGTCTCGCTGGAGAGCCAGGAGGTAATGGTAACGGTGGTGTGCTCCTTCTGCCGCTCCACCAGCAAATTCTCGTGGCGGATGACCGAGGGGTTACTGGAGCGGAAGACCCGCCAGGACTCGGACTCATACCAGCCGTCCATATCCACAGGAATAATGCCCGTGCCGGTTTTATCGCTGTAGTTGTAGACCCAGACGAGTTCACCGTCCCGCCCGTAGACCTCCTGGAAAGCATGGAGGTTCTCCGTAATGGCGTTGGGATCGGTGTTGTCCCCCTTGATGCCGTCAAAGTAGTGGGCCTTGACCTGCTCCATAAGGGCAAGTTCCTGAATGAGATCCTCCTGAGACAGGGGCTGTACGGTGACGGTGACTGTGGCGGAGGCGGTTACCCCCGTGGCCTTGTCGGTGACGGTGATGGTGATGTCTACGTCCTTGGGCCCTTCCTCGGGGAGGGGGCGGTAGATCTGCACCCGGGTATTGTTGTTGGAGCCGGTGACGGCCAGATTGGCGTCGCTTGCAGTCAGGGTAATGGGCTGTTTGCTGCCGTCAATGCCGATGTCTCTGGTGCCGGGGAAGCTCAGATCCCCGGTAACATTGCCTAAATCCGCCTTCTCACGGGTGACAAAGTCCCGTACCCCCGGGTCGGCCATGGCGGCGTCCAGTTTCGCCTGCAGCTCCTGACGCAGTGCCTCGGCGGGATCCGTGCCGCTGCCCTTCACCGTTACGGTGTAGACACGGCTGAAGGAAACGTTCACGTTGTTGCAGGAGAAGACGGCGGTGAGGGTCACCTCCGTGTCCGCCGCTTTTTCCAGAATGGTAACGGCGTAGGGGGAGTAGTAGGGGTAGCTGGGGGCACTGCCGATGAGAATGGAGTCCTCTGCGGAGGAATTCCAGCGGACGGCGGCCCAGGTGTAATAATCGCTGTAGCCGCCGGCGGTTTCCCCGGTGACGCCTTCCTTATAGGGGTGCTGGGGGAGATACAGGGTATCCTCGGCGGTGACCTCCGTAGGCAGGGTCACGTTGTCCGCCTTCTCCTTGAGCACGGCCAGAGCCTTATCTAAATCCCAGGGGATGACCACATAGGCGGTACTGCCGGGCAGAGCGGTGACGCCGTCCTTGTGTACGGCCAGCTGCACCCGCACATAGCCGGAGGAGCCGGTCATGGAGGGGTTGTAATAGTAGCGGATGGTGCCGTCGGAGTCAATGCCGGAGTAGTTGCTGTAGTCGGAGGCGGGGGTGACTACGGTGACCGTCAGCCCCTCGTAGCCCTTTTCCCTGAGCCGCTTTTCCGCCATGGCAATGAGGCTGGTGTCCTCGCCGAACTTGGGCTGATAGTTGGAAGCAATGAGGGCTTCGGCGGCCTCCTTCAAAGCGGTCTCCGTGTTTACGGCTTCCTGAGAATACAGGGTCAGGGTGTAGGTGCGGCTTTGGAAACCTCCCAGCAGGGTATCGGTGACCGTGGCGGTGAGGGCGACTTCCAGCACGCCGCTTTCGGGCAGGACCAGAACCGTGCCGTCATTGGCAATATAGGAAGCATCCCCGCTGACGTAGGCGATGGCGTAGCCCGTGTCGGTCTCGGATAACAGGTTCAAAGCCCCCGCCGTGCGGACGATGTTGTTTTCGGGCAGGGTCTTCTCAATGGCGCGGAAGACGGCCTCAAAGCTCCGCTCCTGCCACTGGGCATAGAGGGTGACGGAGGAGTCGGAGGCAACCGGATCCCCCCAGTAGTCCTCGCCCTCGGCAAAGTAGGGGGCGCCGTCGGTATAGGAGGTGCCGTAGGAGCCGGAGGAGGTGGTGCTCCACTTGGTGAACACGTACCCCTCCCGGGTGAAAGCGTTCAGGGGCAGGTTCTGGGTTTGGCCTACGGGGATGGAGAAGGGCTCCATGGCCCCCGTACCTCCGTTGGGCTTGAAGGTGATGGTGACCTGGTAGCTCCGATAGCGGGCGTAGAGGGTGCAGCTTTCGGTGAAGATGGTATCCTTGGCAATCTTCTCGCCCCCCTCTTGGGCTGTGAACCAGCCTTCAAAGGCCTGACCGGACAGGCTGGCGGAGGGGAGATACCCCAGGGTGCCGCCCTTTTCAATGGTCTTGGTCTTGGTGTAGCAGCTTCCTTCCCCTGCATCAAAGGTGATAATCACCGCCTCTGCCCAGTGGGCGTACAGGGTTACGGGGTCAACGGAAGCGAACTTGTAGGAGGTGGTAATCTTATTGCCCCCCGCAGGTGCATCGAACCAGCCCTGAAAGAGCCAGCCCTCCCGCACGGGGTCGCTGAGACGCTGGTAGGTGGCCTTGCCGTTCATCTCTACATAATTATAGTTGTAGCCTACCACGCAGTCCCGGGTGGTCAGGCGGTTTTCCGTCTCATAGTTTAAATCCACGGTGACCTTGACGGTGCTTCCCGCCCACACGGCGTACAGGGTGACGATGTCCCCCTGATTGGAAGCCAGATTCTGCACGGTCTGCCCCGGGGCATATTGGGCGGTCTCTGCATATTTCTCGGTGCTCCAGCCCAAACACTTGTACCCGCTCTTTATAAAGGGGTTCCGGGGCAGAACTGCATCCTGATCGTATACCGCAGACAGGGGCGCAGGGGCCTCTCCTTCGCCGCCGTTTCCGTCAAAGACAATGCTGTAGGTGTTGGCCGTCCACTTGGCGGTGTATACGGCATTCTCCGTAACCGGAGCGGCAGGGTCATAGGGAGTCTCGCCGCGGAACCAGCCGCCGAAGGTGTAGCCCGTCTTTACGGGAACAGGGGCTTCGCCCCCGGGCTGATTGTCCTTTACAAGCCGGGTTTGACTGTCAGTGAATGTCAACTCCCAAGCGTGGGTCCACAGGGCATACAGATTCAGATTGCCCTCGGGCTTTTCGATGGTTTCCCCGTCGTCATAGGCCTTAGTGCCGTCGGCGGTGAGCGCCCAGCCGGCAAAGAGGCCGTGATCCTTGGTAAAGGCATTGGGCTTCAGGGCGGTCTGCCCGTAGACCTTCTGCACGGCGGTTTCCTCCGTGCCGTTGTTGGCGTGGAAGGTGATAAGAATGCTTTCTTTCAGGGAGAAGCCCTTTAAATAGCAGGTATCGTCGTTCCCGTTTCCGCTGCCGTCCTTCCTGTAGGAGAAGGTCAGTCTGTCCCCGGCGGCGGCCTCTACGGTCATACCCTTCCAGCCGCTGTCGCCGCTGGCAGTGGCCTTGGTGCTGCCGTTGAGGGCGATGGTCAGCTTGTCATAGCTTTCCTCCGTTGATGCTTTATATTGGAAGGAAATGCAGGCATCCTCCGTAAAGGTCAGGGTCAA
>CAYUHW010000082.1:5332-6955 GCA_964444605.1 uncultured Christensenella sp.
CTTGCCCTGATTCAGAGTCTGCAGCATACCGTCCTTCTCCGTCCAGCCCGTGGCACCGGAGCCGGGGTCGGCGGTGACGGGTATGCCGCCCAAAACCCCTTCTCCAAAGGCGAATGCGCTGAAGGGGAACAGGCTCACTGCCAACAGGAAGGTCAGCAACAGCGATACGATTCTTTTTTTCATGAGATACCTCCGTTCTCTATTGAAATGAAGGACGGCGGGGGAATCGGAGGCAAGGAAAACAAGCCCTCCCAATGTGTCCTCGCACATCTTCTCACTTCCGTGATGCAGGCCGGGCGCTTTCCGAGTAGAAAAAACGAACCTTCCAAAGGGGAAAGGTTCGTGCAAAGGCAAACAAGGGATCGGCTTTTGACCGCTCCTGGGCACGCTTTTCCTCCTCGGGTTAAACGCTTCAAGCACATAGGGCAAGTATTCTGACTTATGGATCCTCCTCGGATGCGCCTTCCCACGGCAAAGCCGCAGTGACTTTTTGCATCCTCGTCCCCAAATACAGCAGCGGGACTGCTCCGGATTCGCACCGGATTCCTTGTTAGGCCGCCCCCGAAAGGGCCGCACCCCATGGCTTATTCGGTTGTTAAGGGCAGTATAGCACAGGCCGTCGGCAAATACAAGAGCGGGTGGGGGAGCGCAGGGGATTTGTGCGGAAAAAATTTTCGCATGGGCAGAAAAAAGTTGTAAAAACCCGTTGACAAATCCAAGCGGAAGGCGTATAATACAAAACGTTCCGCGGGAATAGCTCATTTGGTAGAGCGCAGCCTTGCCAAGGCTGAGGTGGCGGGTTCGAGCCCCGTTTCCCGCTCCATATGCCTCCTTAGCTCAGCTGGCTAGAGCACCTGACTCTTAATCAGGGTGTCCAGGGTTCGAATCCCTGAGGGGGTACCAACAAAAAGCTCCGATTTTCGGAGCTTTTTTGCTATCCGGAAACGTTTTTTTTCTTCTTCATGTCCCCCTACCGCATAATTTACCGCATAAAAACTGAATTTCAGTCCGGCAAAAAGGAATCGAAAGGGGGGAGCGAAAATTTTGCAGGGCAATGGCTACGGACGGCATGACTGCCCGCTTCCCTTCCCGTGTTGGATGTTGTATGCACGATAGCCTATTGGGCCAACAGACATTGGAAGAATATCTGCCCGGGTATTGTTTTTTGGCGAGAGGGAGGGTACAATATTGGGAGCGGATGAGATATTGATTGCAGCCAAAGGCCGCTATGCCATCCGTATGCTGTCGGACACCCCACAGCATCAGAATCATCAAGCGTTCCGATACAAACGTGGAATGAACATTTTATTTTCTGTCAAAGTCTTGCAGGATGAACGACAAAGCGTTTGGAGTCTCTCACCCGAATCACAAAGGCAGGAAGTGTAGGAGTGAATAAAATGAAGCTGATTATCCATTACATCGGGCGGCACAAGCGGTCTTTTCTGATCGCTGTGCTTTTCCTGAGCATGGAAACGCTGGCGGATTTGCTGCAGCCCACCTTTATGTCCTTCATTGTGGATAACGGTGTACAGCAGAATGATATGAAACAAATCCTTGGCTGCGGTGCAATCATGCTTTTGATTGCGGGCTTTGGTGCGCTTGGCGCTGTTGTGCGCAATATCT
>CAYUHW010000083.1:0-6939 GCA_964444605.1 uncultured Christensenella sp.
CATTAATTGGGTTTCCCAAATTTCATTGGCGTCATGCTCTACCCAGCCGGGTTTTGGATAAATCTGCGTGAACTCTTTCTGGGCTACGCTGCAGATCTCGCCTCTCTCGTTGAAAAGAATGCAACGATTTGAGGTCGTTCCTGCATCCAGTGCCATAATGTACTTTGCCATTGCGTTTTGTCCTCCCATTTTTTATGTCTATCCGCCCCAGGCGGGTTGATAACCGTTTTGCGCCGTCCGCTATACCATATGCGGGAAAGGAATACGTTAGTCTCAGAGTCTTTCGTTGGGAATGCACCCCGCCGCAAACCGCCTCTGCACTTGCAAAATTAAGTGTCTTTATCTTACCACCCGCCTTAAAAAAACGCAATAGGCACATCCTCCCTTTCGCCTCAATTTGTACTAATTGCAAGTTTATGTCAAAAATGCGCATATTCATTTTTTTGTTCAAATTTTTGCTATTTTCCCATCCGTTTTCAAGTATTTATGTGTGCCGTACTTGCGCTGCCTCAGTGTCTGCCGATTCATCATCCCTCAGCTTCAGCCAGCCCTGCTGGGCGTAGCGTCTGATGATTGTTTGCTCATCCATCGCTTGTCCTCCTTGTTGATTACTCACTAATTGCAACCCTCCAGTTTGTTCAGCGAATTAGTAACTTTGTCTAGCTATATCTTATCATAACTTAGCTAAGCCGTCAATAGGGAAAATCTTGCTAAGCTAAATTTTTCTTGACTTTATTTTATACTCTTGCGATAATGAATTGAAGGAAGCGAAAGGAGACTTAGTAAATGACCATCGGTGAACGGATTAAAGCCGTAAGAAAAGCGAAGGGACTTACGCAGGTACAGTTTGCGGACATGATAGGAATCGCAGGAGCATCGCTGAGCCTGTTGGAATCAGGAAGAAACAATCCATCGAGGCAAACTATCATGGCAATTTGCTCACAATTCGGAATAAGCGAAGAATGGATTTCGACAGGTGACGGCGAAATGTTTGAGGAGCTTGACCCGGACGAAGAGCTGATGCGGTTTGTCGGCACCATCACCAAGGACGACAGCCACCCGCTGAACCGCCTTGCAAGAATCCTTGCGCACCTGCCGCCGGAGGGGATAGAGCTGATCAATCAGGCGGTGGAGTATCTGCTTGACCGGGAAAAGGACGCTTGACAAAAGGGAATTGTCCCTTTGCGAAGAACATGATATACTGTCATAGATTCTATGAAAGGCAAAGAAAGGGACGGATATGGGCATGTACAGACATATTCCCTTGGATGAAGGGTTCTCCATGCAGGACAGGGTTATTCTTCATGCGGACTGCAACAATTTCTTTGCCTCCGCCGAGTCCATCGCCCACCCCGAATACAAGCTGGTGCCCATGGCCGTATGCGGGGATCCCAAGAGCCGCCACGGCATTATTCTGGCCAAAAATCAGTTGGCCAAGGCTTACGGCATTCAAACGGCGGAAACCGTATACAGCGCTTTAAAAAAGTGCCCCAATCTGCTTTTGATTCCCTCCACCATGGGTCTTTATAAGGAAATCAGCCAGCGCATCAACACCATATACGAAAGCTACACCGATCAGGTAGAGCGCTTCAGCATTGACGAGAGCTTTCTGGATGTAACGGGCAGCCGCCACCTCTTCGGCACGGGACAGGAAATAGCCGATACCCTGCGCAGACGGGTGCGGGAGGAAATCGGCATCACCGTTTCCGTAGGTGTTTCCTTCAATAAAACCTTTGCAAAGCTTGGTTCCGACTATAAAAAGCCGGACGCCACCACCCTCATCAGCCCCGCCAATTACAAGAAAATTCTCTGGCCTCTGCCCATTGAGGATATGCTCTATGTAGGCAAAGCAGGTGCTATGCGGCTAAAGGATCACGGCATAAAAACCATTGGAGATTTGGCGCAGGCAGAAGGAGAGGTGCTTCTTTCCCTGCTGGGGAAAAGCGGCCCTCAGCTTAAAGCCGCCGCCATGGGACTGGACGATGCTCCCGTAGCCCATGCAGGAGAGTATACGGAGCCCAAAAGCGTAGGCAACGGCATGACTTTCCCTCAAGATATCCATACCCGAGAGGAGATTTTGGCAGGACTGCTTGTGCTGTGCGACCAGGTGGGGGCACGCCTTCGTCGGCAGAGGCTCTATGCCTCTACCCTGCAGGTGCAGATTAAGGATCCTGCGCTGAAGGTAATTTCCCGCCAAAAGCCCCTCCCAGCTCCCACCAGCTCCACAAGAATCCTGCGGGATACGGCCATGGAGATTGTGGAGGCTGCGGTGCCCGCAGGAGCGCCCATTCGCCTTTTGACCGTAACGGCCACCCAGCTTTCCCACGAGGGCGAACAACAGCTTTCCCTTTTTGACGACGGACGTCAGGACGAAAAGCTCCAAAAGCTGGACAGCGCCATGGATGCCATCCGCACCCGCTTCGGTAAGGACGCCCTTCAATTTGCCCGCATTCTCCGCAAGGAGGAAAAGGAAGAAAAAGAAACGGATGCGTAGCCTTTTTTCACGCATCCGTTTTTGCTTTCTGTATTATTTTCGTCCCAAATATCGGTTTACGGTCTTTTTATACAGCAGATACTCTTCGCCAAAGGTTTTTAGAAGGAAGTCTTCCTCCACATTGACAATCTGCAAATGAAACATCAGTGCTGCAAAACCGCTGAACACCAGCAGTGTCCAATGGAAGAACATGAGCAAAATACCCACATACAACAAATCGAACCCCAAAAAAGCCGGGTTGCGGCTGATTTGAAAGATGCCGTCGGTTACAAGACCGGTCTTGTCCTTTTCGGGGACGCCTGCCCGCCAGCTATCCTTCATAGCCAGCACCGCCAGAATAAACAGGGCAACACCTGCGGCGCCGATGACGGCTCCCAGCCATCTTACCCAAGACGGGAAAAAACTGCAGTCAGTGAAAATGCATACCAGTTCCGCCACCGGCGTCAAAATGGTGGAAACCATCATGGTGTACTCCACAGCCTTTGCAAAGCCCGTCTTCCCTGCACCGATTTGGGTGGTGCGTATGCCCTTTTTCTTTTGGCTAAGCAGCTTAATAAAGTAACAGCCGTAAAAAACGGCCATAAGCCCCAAAGCGATTCCCTGAAATATCATCTTTTTCCGTACTGCTCCAATTTTTTCTTAACCCGCTGAATGGCGTTGTCTATGGATTTTGGAGGCTTGCCCAGCATCTCCCCTATCTGCTGATAGGAGAACCCCCGCAAATACAGCTCCAGCGCCTGTTTTTCCAGCTTGCTCAGCCGCTGGTTGATATCCTGCGCCATGGCCTGAAAGTTTTCCTGGCTGATAAGCATGGCTTCCGGGTCTATGGTGTCCATATTGGCCACCATGTCGATAAGGGTCTTGTCCTCATCGGGTTCAAAGGCCGGTCGGTTTAAGGAGATGTAGGTGTTCAGGGGCTGATGCTTTTTCCTGGTGGCGGACTTAATGGCCGTCAGAATCTGTCTGGTGATGCAAAGCTCCGCAAAACTGCGGAAGGAAGCGTTCTTTGCGGCATCGTACTCGCACACGGCCTTGTAGCACCCCAGCATTCCTTCCTGCACCAGATCCTCATGATCTCCGCCAACCAGAAAAAAGGTGCGGGCCCGAGCCCGAACGAGAGGCTTGTATCGATCGTACAGCTCCCATTCGGCCTCCTGATCTCCCTCACGGAGTCTACGGATCAGTTCTTCATCCGTCCGTTTTTCTTCCATGCCGTCTTATGCTTCCGTCTCTGCCGCAACTTTGCGCTTGGCGCTTTCCTGCCGGCGCTTTTCGAACATCAAAATGCCTGCCGCCACGCCTGCGTTGAGGGAATCGATATGACCGCCCATGGGAATGGACACGATAAAGTCGCACTTTTCTTTGATTAAACGGCTGATGCCTTCTCCCTCACTGCCGATAACCAGTACCAAAGGCCCGGTAAGAGGCAGGGAATACATGGCCTTGCCGCCCATGTCGGCACCGGCCGCCCAAAGACCCGCCTTTTTCAGAGAGTCCAGCGCCGCCCCCAGATTCACCACCTTGGCAATGGGCATATACTCTGCCGCGCCTGCACTGCTTTTTACCGCCGCCGCCGTCAAAGAGGCACTGCGGCGCTTGCCGATGATGACGCCGTGAGCACCGGCGCACTCGGCACTGCGGATGATGGAACCCAGATTGTGGGGGTCTTCAATGCCGTCCAGCAGGATAATGAAGGGATCCTCCCCCTTCTCCTTGGCCAGCTTGAGCATGTCCTCCACTTCGCAATACTCCACACCGGGGGTATAGGCACAGATGCCCTGATGGTTGGCCGTCTTGCCTCCGTGTCCAAAGGGCATGCATACCTCGTCCAGCTTCTTTCTGTCCACCTCACGGATGACCAACTTCCGCTCCCGTGCGGCTTCCAGAATCTCCCGCAAAGAGCCGTCCTGGTCTTTGGTCACAAGAATCTTATCGATGCCCCGGCCGGACTTGATGGCTTCCCGCACGGAATTGCGTCCGAAAAGGAGGAAGGGCAGCTCGTCCTGCTCCTGCTCGGGGGACTTCTTTACATCCCGCTCTTCGTAAGCTTTCTTTGCGGAAAAGGACTTGTTTTCCTCAAAACGGTCTCTGTCTTCCCGACGGGAATACTTCTTGTCTGCGTAAGACTTTCTCTCGCCATAGGATTTTTCGCCGTAGGGCTTATCCCCATAGGTTTTTTTCTCGCCGTAGGCTCTCTTTTCTCCGTAGGACTTTTTCTCCCCATAGGAACGCTTGTCCCCATCGCCGTAAGACTTTTTCCCGCTGTAGCTCTTTTTCTCGCCGTAGCGGCCGCCGTTGTATCGATCATTGCTGTTGCTGTATGCCATTTGTATGTACTCTCTCCTTTAAAATCATTTCCATAAGTTCGTCCAGACGTGCTTCCTGCCCGGTACAAAACAGATATCCCATCAAAGCCTCCAAGCCCGTAGCCATGCGGTAGTCTCCCACCTTGGCATTTTTGGGCACCGTGCCGCTGTGAGCGTTCCGTCCCCGACGGAATATATCCCGCTCCTGCTCCGTCAGCACGGGCTCGATGATAAAGTAGGCCGCCGCCTGTCCTGCCGCCGACACGAGGCCGCTGGAAAGCTGATGCAAAGCGTGCACGCTCCCCGGGCAGGTTTCCACAAGATAGGTGCGGACAAACAAGTCAAACACCGTATCTCCGATATACGCCAACTGCAAAGGCGGGAGCTTGGCGGCCTCTGCCGGTGCAAACTCCAGCTTCTGCGACATGCGCTCCATCCACGAAATGCCGTACTCCATCAAGGGGTGCTCTCCAGTTTCTCCAGAATTTCTCCCGTGTTTTTCTGCCCCGGGGTGGGGGTCAGGCAGTAGCCCCAGTTTCCGCCATCGTCTCGGGCATAGGAAATATCGGCGGGAAGAGGGGGCACCTCCACGGAGTCCAAAAGGTTATAGTTACTGTCCACCAGCACCACCGTGTCCCCGTCCTTGCTCAAACCGAAGCCCGTGCAGAAGGGGTCTTCCTCCGCCCCTGCTACGCCGCCGGCAAAGAATACCAGCAAGTAGGTGCCCGGCGCCATTTCCACGTCCGGGAGGGTATACTTATAGCAGTTCTTCATGCTGTTGGACAGCCCGTATCCGTTTAGCCGAATGGTGCGGTTGGTGCCGTTGTACAGCTCCACGAAGTCAGGCGTGCCCAAAGTCTCGTGGGCATAGCACTCCCGGTTGCTGGTAACCACCTCGCTGATGACCAGCTGGCCGCTCTGACCCTTATCCCGAATGAACAGCCAAATCAAGCCGCCGAAAACCAGAATCAGCGCCAGAGGAATCAGCAAAGCCGCCGGAGAAAGACGAACCTTTTCCGGCTTTTCAAAATCATGGGACAGATCGGGGCAATCCGACTCTGCCGTGGGGTTTTCATACTTCTTCATAGTATATGAGTATACCATATTTTTTCCGTTCCGCAACAAAAAATCAGCAAATTTTCCGTTTTGGATTGCGTTTGTCCTTTGTGGCCTCCGTTTTCATTCTTTTTTCCTTGAAATTTCTGCAAAAAGTTGACGAAATCGTGAAAAAGGCGTATACTTTTTGCATATTGCGACAGCAGAACAGGAGTGTTACCGATTTATGGAACAACCGCTTAACAAACCTTGGGCACCCGCCGAAGCTACCTCTTGCAAGACTCCCTGGCAGAACTTCACGGGCGGTATCCCCATGCACCTAAACTATTTTCAGGGATCCATGTTTGATGCCGTAGAAAACATCGCCAACGTGTACCCTCAGCAGATTGCCTTTGACTTTATGGGCCGCTCCACCACCTACAAGCGCATGGTGAATGAAATCCATCGCTGTGCCCGCTCCCTGCGCACCATCGGCGTCCGCAGCGGCGACAAGGTGACCATCGCCATGCCCAACTGCCCTCAGGCCATCTTTATGTTCTACGCCGTCAACATGATCGGCGCCGTCTGCAACATGATTCATCCCCTTTCTGCAGAAAAGGAGATTGAGTTCTATCTGCAGGAAAGTGAGAGCGTCACCGTGGTCACGCTGGATCAGTTCTACCACAAGTTCGAGGCCATTCGGCAGAACACACCGGTGGTGAACATCATCATCGCCAGCATTTCCGATGAATTGAGCCAGCCCCTGCGCACAGGCTACATGCTCACCGAAGGACGCAAAATCAAAAAGATTCCTCAGGATGCGCCCGTAATCCGCTGGGATGATTTCATGCGTCTGGGACGTGCCTGCTTCTGGAACTATCGGGTAGAGCGCAAAGCCGAAGACCCCGCCGTAATCCTCTACTCCGGCGGCACCACCGGCACCACCAAGGGTATTTTGCTGACCAACCTGAACTTCAACGCACTGGGTCAGCAGGTTATCGCCGCCAATCCCATGTTCCGTCCCGGGGACAAGATGCTGGCCGCCATGCCTCTGTTCCACGGCTTCGGTCTGGGCGTGTGCATCCATACCATGCTCTCTCAGGG
>CAYUHW010000084.1:0-3454 GCA_964444605.1 uncultured Christensenella sp.
CTACTACGACAACGGCATCAAGCTCATCAACGGCAAAGGGGAAAAGATGGAGGACGCCGTTTTGGATGAAGCGGAAAAGTATCTGGACGGGGAGCCGGGGGAACTGCCCTACGCCCTGCGGGACAGAATCGGCCGTGCCGTAGACTATGCCTCCGGGCGGAACCGCTACATCGGCTACCTCATCAGCCTGGCCACCCACTCCTACAAGAGCATGAGAGTGGGACTGGATTGCGCCAACGGCGCCACCTGGCAGATTGCCAAGGCGGTCTTCGATGCTCTGGGCGCCCAGACCTATGTGGTAGGCAACACCCCCGACGGACTGAACATCAACATGGACTGCGGCTCCACCCACATTGAAAATTTGCAGAAGCTGGTGAAAGAAAAGGGGCTGGACATCGGCTTTGCCTTTGACGGGGATGCGGATCGGTGCTTGGCCGTGGACGAAAAGGGGAACGTGGTCAACGGCGATCACATTCTCTACCTGTACGCCTGCTATATGCAGGATCGGGGAAATCTGGGAAACAGCAAGGTGGTCACCACCATCATGAGCAACTTCGGTCTCTACAAAGCCCTGGATCAGCGGGGCATCGGCTATGAAAAGACCAAGGTCGGCGATAAGTACGTCTACGAGAACATGCGGGAGAACGGCCACCGCATCGGCGGCGAGCAGTCCGGCCACATCATCTTCAGCAAGTACGCCACCACCGGCGACGGCATGCTCACGGCCATAAAGATTATGCAGGCGGTGCTGGATCAAAAGACCACCCTGTCCGCTTTGGTGGAAGGCTGTCCCATGTACCCTCAGGTGCTGAAAAACGTGGTGGTGGACGATAAGGCCGCCGCCATGGCCGACCCTGCGGTGCAGAAAGCCTATGAGGAAACCGCCGCCCATCTGGGGGCTTCGGGCAGAACCCTGCTGCGTCCCAGCGGCACGGAGCCCGTCCTGCGGGTTATGGCGGAGGCGCCCACCTTGGAGGCATGCGAAAAAGAGGTGGACCATATTATTGAGGCCATGAAATCTTCCGGCCATCTGGTGCGGGTTAAATAAGGAGGTCTTTGCATGTATACCATTTCCGATTTGCTGGATTTGAACCACACCCTGTCCGCCCCCCTCTTTGCGGGGAAAATTTATCCCTATGAGGTGCTGGACGGCATTCACGACTTTATTTTGGAGCTGGGGAAAACCCTTCCCCCCGAAGAGTACGACAACCCCGCTGAGGGGGTGTACATCGCCAAGGACGCTCAGATTTTCCCCAACAACTATATCGGGGCTCCCTGCATCATCGGGCACAGGACGGAAGTGCGCCCCGGGGCCTTCATTCGGGGGAACGCCTTGGTGGGGGACGACTGCGTGGTGGGCAACTCCACGGAGCTGAAAAACGTCATCCTCTTTGACGGCGTGCAGGTGCCCCATTACAACTATGTGGGGGACTCCCTTTTGGGATACATGGCCCACATGGGCGCAGGGGCCATTACCAGCAACGTTAAGGCCGACAAAACCCCCGTAGTGCTGAAAAACGGAGAGGAACGGGTGGAGACCTGCCGCAAAAAGGTGGGGGCCGTGCTGGGGGATTATGCGGACATCGGCTGCAACAGCGTCCTCAATCCCGGCACCGTCATCGGCCGAAACACCAGCGTATATCCCACAAGCTGCGTGCGGGGGCAGGTGCCCGAAAACTCTATCTATAAGGATAAGGACCACATCCTGCTCCGCCGATAAAAAGCAGAAATTCTCCCGAAAAAAAGCAAAAAATCCCTTGACAAAGGGAGCGGGGTCTGCTATTATACACAAGGTTCCAAGAAACGTCGCCGAAGACAGCCGGTTTCCTACGGGAGTAAATCCTGCCGAGGTGGTGGATATATAAGCTTGCCTTATGATCCTCCTGTCTAAGCGACGGGAGGATTTTTTACATAAGGAGGTGAAAACATGGCAAACGCAAAGATCATCGAGCAAAAAGCTGCTCGGGTCAAGGAAGTGCAGGAGAAGATTGAAAAGGCTAAGTCCGTTGTGTTCTTCGACTACCGGGGCCTGACCGTAGCGGAAGTGACCGAGCTGCGTGCCGCTATGCGCAAGGAGAACGTGGAATACGTTGTTATTAAGAACAACGTGGCCGCCAGAGCCGCCGAAGCCGCCAACATCGACAAGGCAGTGGAAGACATGCTCAAGGGCACCATCGCTTACGCTTTCGGATATGAAGACGAAGTGGCTCCCGCCCGTATCCTCAAGGGCTTCATCAAGAAGTTCAAGAAGTGCGAGTTCAAGGGCGCTATCGTAGACGGTAAGCTCACCAGCGCTCAGGATATCGACGCTATCGCAGATCTGCCCTCTCGTGAGGTGCTCATCGGCCGCATGCTGGGCAGCATGAAGGCGCCTATCTCTCAGCTGGTTATCGTGCTGGATCAGATCGCCAAGGCCCAGGGCTCCGAAGAAGCTCCCGCCGAGGCATAACCCCCAGGGCATTTCGCCCGCAACGACTTAATTATTAAAAATTACAAGGAGAATCACAATGGATAGAGAACAACTGATTGCTGACATCAAAGCAATGTCCGTTCTGGAGCTGTGCGATCTGGTAAAGGCTCTGGAAGAAGAGTTTGGCGTTTCCGCCGCTGCCGGCGTCGCCGTAGCTGCTGGCCCCGCTGCCGCTGCTGAAGTCGTAGAAGAGAAGACCGAGTTCGACGTAGTCCTCACCGAGGTCGGCTCTGAGAAGATCAAGGTCATCAAGGTTGTCCGTGAGCAGACCGGTCTGGGCCTCAAGGAAGCCAAGGCTGTTGTCGACGGCGCCCCCGCCAAGGTCAAGGAAGGCGTTTCCAAGGAAGACGCCGAGAAGCTGGTTGCCGCTTTCAAGGAAGTCGGCGCTACCTGCGAAATCAAATAAGATTCGCTTCAAGCAAAGCTCCTTCCCTCAGGGAAGGGGCTTTTTCTTTTCTCCCGACCCTTCGCTTTTTATGGAAATTGCGCATTTTCCTCTTGCGTCCCGCCCGCCGTTCCTGTAAAATTTAAGAAATGAACATAAGGGGGATTGGGGATATGCGTCTGTATTGCACCAGAGAAAGCCATGAAGCAGGAGGCAGCGGTCTTTTTGTGCTGGGAAAAGCGGAGGAGCAGCTTCCCCGTCTGCTGAAGGAATATAAGGGCAAGGTTCAGCTGATCTATCTGGATCCTCCCACGGAAAGCGGGGATGTTTTCACCCAGCCCTCCTCTTTGGGCGGGCAAAAGATTCCTCTGCCCCCGGAGACTTTCAACGAGGAAGGCTATTTCCGCTGGATGCGCACCATTCTCACGGGCTGTCACAAGCTCCTTTCTCCCGAGGGCAGTCTGTATCTGCACACCAGCAGCCGCCTGTCCCCCCGTTTGCGGCTGCTGCTGGACGAAATCTTCGGCGCCGCCAACTTTATGGATGAAATCATCTGGAGCTATAAGACCGGCGGCCGTGCCACCCGGTTCTTCCCCCGC
>CAYUHW010000084.1:3464-6929 GCA_964444605.1 uncultured Christensenella sp.
AAGGTGTATTTCAACATCGCCGCCGTAGGCACCCCTCGGGGCCCGGAAAAGCGGAACCACATGAAGCAGTTTGTGGACGAAAACGGCCGGGTGGGCTTCTCCATCCGCTCCCGGGGCAAGCTGTATACCTACTACGAGGACGACCCCGTGTACCCTTCCGACGTGTGGGCAGACATTGAGACCCTCCAGCAAAAGGACAAGGAGCGGCTGGGCTTTGCCTCCCAGAAGCCGGAGGCACTGCTGGAGCGAATCATTCTGGCCTCCTCCCGGGAGGGGGATCTAGTCTGCGATCTGTTCTCCGGCAGCGGCACCACCGCCGCCGTGGCCGCAAGGCTGAAGCGTCCCTTCTTGGCCGTCGACGCCGCCCCTGCCGCCCTGATGACCCTGCGAAAGCGCCTGTTGAAGCAGAGCGCCAGTTTGTCCCTGCTGGAGCCGGAGGCCCCCCCTGCCCCTTTGACCCTGTGCTTTTCGGCGGAGCGGTGCAAGTGCGTTTTGCGCTGTTCCACGGAGCGCCGCGGAGACAAGCGGTATCTGCTTTTGCAGGAAGCCGTTTTGGGACGCACTCCCGGCCCTTTGGCCTATGCCGCCACAGGCACCGTTTCTGAGGACGGATTTCAGGTTTTTGCCACCGCCGTCCAGCCTAAGCTCCCTCTAAAGCTCCCCCTGCCCCCTGCCCAAAGACCGGTTCTGCAGGTGGTCAGCGCCACGGGAGCCCAAGCCTTTGTTACCATTGAGGGGTAACCCTTTTTTCCTATGAATACCAGAGAAGTTTTGCTTTTTCACGCCGCCCGCTACCCTTTGATGACCCCTCAGGATGCCGTAAAGCTCCTGTATCAAAGCGCCTTCGGCCCCGGGCATCTGATCAGCGACCCCCTAAGGGCCATGACCTATTTGGAGCGGGAGCACGCCGCTCTCCCCCCTGCCCCGCCTCTGCCCCCGGAGCCCATTGGCAACGGGCTGGTGCGCGTCTACCTGCAGGGGCTGGACTTGCCTGCTCTTGCCCGCCTGTTCTATAATTTTTCCGAGACGGCCGCCGCTTTTCAGGGGGATAAGGAGGCCTTTGCCCAAAGCCTCAATCTGTTGGAGGAGATGACGGCTCAGGGGGAAATGCCCTTTTCCGTCCAAGCCCTAAAGGAGTATCTCACCGCCTACCGGCAGGCAGGCTGTCCCATGGTCTCCCACAGCCCCCAATACAGAGCCGCCTACGCCCCTGCCTACCGGGTCATTCTCCCTCAATAACCTGCTCTTCGGGACGGTACCCCGTCCTTTTTTGATGCACGAAAAAAAGGAGGCGCAGACCTCCTTTTGTTGCCTTAAGGCGATTATTTGTTTTTGAAGATGTCCCGGATACTGCGGCTGGGCTTGGGCGCAGACTTGTCTCCGCTGGCAATGGCGAACTGCTGAAGGATTTCCTTCTGCTGATCCGTCAGCCGTTTGGGGATGATGCACTCCACCTTTACCAGCAAGTCCCCCCGTGCATTGGTATTGGGAATGGGAATGCCCTGTTCCCGCAGACGGAAGGTGGTGCCGTTCTGGGTGCCTGGGCCGATGGTGTACCGCACGGGATCCCGCAAAGTGGGCACCTCGATTTCCCCGCCCATGGCCATGGTGGTGAAGGGCACCTGCATGTGCAGGATAAGGGTGCTTCCGTTCCTTGTGAACTGCTTGTGGGGCTTTACGGTCACCGTCACATACAGATTTCCTCTGGGGCCGCCCTTGTATCCGGCCTCCCCCTGATCCCGCACGTTCAGAGTCTGGCCGTCGTCGATGCCGGCAGGCACCTTGACGGAGATGCGGGCGTTCTTTCTTACCCGCCCCTTGCCTCGGCAGTCCGGGCAGGGCTCCTTAATGAACTTTCCCGTGCCGCCGCAAGCGGAGCAGGGACGGGAGGTGGTAAAGGCCCCGAAGGGTGTGTTCTGCTGGGTGCGCACCTGCCCGCTTCCGTTGCAGGTGGAGCAGCGGGTGGGCGAAGTGCCTGCCTTGGCGCCTGTGCCGTGACAGCTCTCGCACTCCTCTTCTCTGGGGACGGTAATCTCCTTGGTTACACCGTTGGCCGCTTCCTCAAAGGTCAGGCTCAGGTTGTAGCGCAAATCGTTCCCTGCAGCGGGGCCGTCCCTGCGGGAGGAACCGTAGTCCCCGCCGAAGCCGCCGAAACCGCCGCCGAAGAAGCTGCTGAAAATATCCTCGAAACCGCCGAAGCCGGCACCCCCCTGATAGCCGCCTCCGCCCATGGAAGGATCGAAGGCCGCATGGCCGAACTGGTCGTACTTAGCACGCTTGTCGGCATCCGACAGCACCTCGTAGGCCTCGTTCAATTCCTTAAAGCGGGCTTCCGCTTCCTTGTCATCCGGGTGCAGATCGGGATGGCACGTTTTGGCCGCCTTGCGGAAGGCGCTCTTTATCTGGGCATCGGTAGCGTCCTTGCTGACTCCCAGCACCTCGTAATAGTCCCTTTTATCTGCCATGATCCGTCACCTCTTTTTCCTACGGCACAGGCTGCCCGGAGAATTTCCCGGCAGCCCGGCTGTATACTCTCTTATTTTGAACCCGAATTACTTGACTACCTCGTAGTCTGCATCCACCACGTCGTCGCCGCCGTTATTGCCGTTGCTGCCGCCGTTGGGGTTGCCGCCCATGTTGGGGTCGCCCTGAGGCTGCTGCTGCTGGTAGATCTTGCCGAATACCTCGTAGCTGGTCTCGGTGAGCTTCTCCGTGGCCGCCTTGATCATGGCGGTGTCGGTGCCCTCCAGGGTCTTTCTCAAATCGGCTACCAGTCCTTCAATCTTGGACTTATCGTCGGCGGCCACCTTGTCGCCCAGCTCCTTCAGGGTCTTCTCGGTGGTATAGACCAACTGGTCGGCATGGTTGCGGGTGTCAACGTCTTCCTTGCGCTGCTTATCCTCGGCGGCATAGCGCTCGGCGTCCTCTACAGCCTTCTTGATCTCATCCTCGTTGAGGTTGGTGGAGGCGGTAATGGTCACCTGCTGCTGGTTGCCCGTGCCCAAATCCTTGGCGGATACGTGGACGATGCCGTTGGCGTCGATATCGAAGGTAACCTCAATCTGAGGCACGCCACGGGGTGCGGGAGCAATGCCGGTCAGCTGGAAGCGGCCCAGAGTCTTATTGTTGCTGGCCATCTCACGCTCGCCCTGCAGAACGTGCACTTCCACGGAGGTCTGCCCGTCGGCGGCGGTGGAGAAGATCTGGCTCTTCTTGGTGGGGATGGTGGTATTCCGATCGATGAGGCGGGTGAATACGCCGCCCACGGTCTCAATGCCCAGAGACAAAGGCGTTACGTCCAGCAGCAGCACATCCTTGACTTCGCCGCCCAGTACGCCGCCCTGAATGGCTGCGCCGATGGCCACGCACTCGTCGGGGTTGATGCCCTTGAAGGGGTCCTTGCCGGTGATGGTGCGCACCATCTCCTGCACGCAGGGGATACGGCTGGAGCCGCCTACCAGAATG
>CAYUHW010000085.1:0-6846 GCA_964444605.1 uncultured Christensenella sp.
GGCATAGGGGGTGGCAAAGTCATACTTCAGAGTCCGCTCCTCGGTAATGCCCACGCCGTTGACCATGATGTCGTAGCGGCCGTCGTCCAGTCCCGCCAGAAGACCGTCCCACTCGCCCTCTACAAACTCTGCCTGTACGCCCAGCTTCTGGGCGATGGCCTTGGCCACCTCTACATCGTAGCCCACCAGCTCATCGCTCTCGTTGTGATAGGTCCAAGGGGCCCAGGTGCCCTCCATGGCCACGATGATGGTGCCCCGATTCTGAATCTTTTCCAGCAGATCTCCGCCTGCGTCCTCCTCCTTGGGGGCACAGCCCGTCAGCACCGTCAGTCCCAACAAAAGAACCAGCACTGCCGCTAAAATGTTTCTTGCATACCGTTTCATAGTTCGTCTACTCCTTTATATATTTAAACTTTATTTCTCTTCGTCTTCCTGCCCGTAGCCGGAAATGGAGCGCAAAAACTCCCGGGTGCGCTGCTCCTTGGGGGCAGCGAAAAATTCCCTGGAGGGGCCGCTTTCCACAATGCGGCTGTCCTCCATAAACACCACTCGGTTGGATACGGTTCTGGCAAAGCCCAGCTCGTGGGTGACCACCAGCATGGTCATGCCCTCAGAGGCCAGGGTCTGCATAACGGAGAGCACCTCCCCCGTAAGCTCCGGATCCAGGGCCGAGGTGGGCTCGTCAAAATAGATGATCTCGGGATTGGCGGCAATGGCTCTGGCAATGGCCACCCGCTGCTGCTGCCCGCCGGAAAGCTGGGCGGGGTAGTAGCCCATGCGGTCGGCAAGCCCCACCTTCTGCAAGGCCTGCTCCCCAATAAGATTGGCCTCCTTCTTGGGCATCTTCCGCCCGATAATCAGCCCCTCGGTTACGTTCTGCAGGGCGGTCTTGTTGGCAAAGAGGTTGTAGCTTTGGAACACGAAGGCCGTCTTCTTGCGGATGCGGGCAATGTCCTTTTTGCTCATGCGGCCAAGGGAGAAGCTCTCCCCGTCAAAAAGCAGGGTGCCCTCGTCTGCCGTCTCCAAAAAGTTCAGGCACCGCAAAAGGGTGGTTTTCCCCGAGCCGCTGGGGCCCAGAATGGCGATAACGTCCCCCTGATCCACGGATAAATCGATATCGGAAAGCACCACGTTGGTGCCGAAGGCCTTTTTTAATCCCCGTACTTCCAGCATCCTACACCTCCGGTTTGTCCGCCAAGCGGAGCTTTTTCTCTCCGAAGGCCTGGAGTTTGGTCAGCACCGTGGAGAAAATCAGGTAGATAAGCCCCACCTCCAAATACAAAAGCAAAGGCTCATAGGTGCGGGCCACGATCCGCTGGGTCACCATGAACATCTCCGTCACTGTAATGTTGGCGGCCAGAGAGGTGTCCTTGACCATGGAGATCAGGGAGTTGGCCAGAGGCGGGAAGGCCGTGCGCATGGCTTGGGGCAAAACAATGCGGAACACCGTCTGCAGATAGGACATACCGGCGCACATGCCCGCTTCCAACTGCCCCTTGGGCACGGACTCCAAAGCCGCCCGCACGGTCTCGGCGCAGTAGGCCCCCTCGTTGAGGGAAAAGACAATCACCGCCGCCGGGAAGGGGTCCAGCACGATGCCCACCCGGGACAGGCCGTAAAAGACGATGAACAGCTGCACCAGCAAAGGGGTGCCTCGGAAGATCCAGATGTAGAATCGGGCGATTTGCTTGAGCACCTTTACGTTGGCAAACTGCACCAGGGCCATGATCACGGCGATGATTAGGGCGAAGGAAAAGGAGATGACCGTCAGCGGAATGGTTACGGTCAGCCCCGGCAGCAATATTTTGGAAAAGGAGTCGCAGAACAGCTCCCACAATCGTTCACTGAGCATGAAATATCCTCTTTCTATGTACTTTCTAACTTGCTTCTCGGCATTCTCTGCTCTGTTTTGAACCCTTATGCGGAGGTTCAAAGAAGGGGAGATGCATGAAAGACCATGCTCCCACCCTTCAATTAATATCATACACATTTGAAGGGTTTCCGTCAATGACTTTTCTTTAAGGGAAGAAAAGGGAGGGCGGCAAAGGTCTGTATACGGAAAGTTCATGCATGGACTGTATGGGCGGGGGTTCTGTGGACAAGTCCCCTTTTCCCCCACGGTTTCAGGGTTAGAAATGTGGATAACTCGGTGGACAATGTGGATGGCATTACGTTTATTCACAATTGGGACATGGAATATGCGGTCGTATGCAGGGGACTTGAAGGGAATGCAAGGGGATTTTCGGGAAGAAGGGGGCATGGGAAAGTCTATGCGGGGAAAAAGGGCAATAGACCCCCCTGCCAATCTTTGCGGAAAAACCACCGCCAATCGCTCTTTTCTCACTCTACAGCCCTCCGCCTTTCGGTGCTACAATCAGAGCATCAAAAGGAGGAAAGGCATATGGCTAAATACAAAGTATTACTTGTGGACGACAACACACAGTTCACCGATATGATGAAGGGCTGCCTGGCGGCTCAGGATCGTTTCAGCGAGGTGGACACCGCTTGTGACGGGCGGGAAGCGCTGGAAAAGCTGAAGGAAAAGCACTACGACGTTTTGACCCTGGACTTAATCATGCCCAACATGGACGGGCTGGCGGTGCTGGAGGCTCTCAGCGTCATGAGCCCCGGGGAAGCCCCTGTGCCCGTGGTCATCTCCGCCTTGCGGAACGAGGCTATGGTGCGCCGCTGCTGCGCCTTGGGGGCTAGGTACTTCATGGTCAAGCCTGTGGAGCCGGAAACCCTGGGCAAGCGGCTGGTGGAGATGCTGGACAACGAGCAGACCAAGGGGACCGTGCTTCCCTACGCCCAGACCCCCAAGTCCTTTGACGAAAAGGTGACGGCGGTCTTTCTGGTGGCCGGGATCCCCGCTCACATTAAGGGCTACCACTATTTGCGGGAGGGCATCCGTCTGGTGTACAACGACCCCGACCTCATCAACCGCATTACCAAGGAGCTGTATCCCGGCATTGCCCGCCGCTTTGACACCTCCCCCAGCAAGGTGGAGAGAGCCATCCGCCACGCCATTGAGGTGGCCTGGACCCGGGGGAAGATTGAGAATTTGAATTCCCTCTTCGGCTACAACATCTACGGCAAGAACGATAAGCCCACCAACGGCGAGTTCATTGCCCTGGTGGCGGACAAGCTTTTAATGGAGGAGCAAAGCCGCAAGGCCGTGTAACTCCGCCCCTTAGGGAATCTCAGACCGCCGATAAGTTTTCGGATACTCAGAAACGGTCTGCTCCCTTGGCGCCCTCTTTGAGGGCCCTTCCCAACGGAAAGGAGGAA
Source organism: uncultured Christensenella sp. (assembly GCA_964444605.1). GTDB lineage: Bacteria > Bacillota > Clostridia > Christensenellales > CAG-138 > RUG472. The sequence continues at coordinate 3,289 of CAYUHW010000085.1, forward strand.
ACTTTCCTACTACATATACCCATTTTCCAAGCTTGCGGGGGACGCCCCATCCCCCGCAGGATGCCCCAACCTCATAATCCGCTCAAGAGCCGCTTTCGTCCCCGGACAAGGCGGCTTTTGAGCGCTTGTCCGCAGATCATACCCATATTGAAAAAAGAGAAAAGCGGAGGGCGTTGGCCTTCCGCTTTATGCATGGGGATATGGGGGCAGGGGGGATTATTCCGGCAGGAAGGGGGCTACGGGGACGTTGGTTTTAAACATCTCCCGGAAGGCCTCGTAGCGGGGGTGCTCCCGCCAGCCCTTGCGGGTGCAGGAGGGGGACTCAAAGTCAAAGGCGGCGTTAGGGAAGGCGGCCATAAGGGCCTCCTTGCTTTCCTCCGTCAGATTGAAGCAGCTTGCCAGCCAAATGCGCTCCAGCTTTTTGCATTTTAAAAGGGGCGTGGCGTCCTCCACCTTGGTCCAGCACATGTTGAAGTCCAGCAGTTCCGGCAGATTTTCCACCGCCGAAATGTCCGACACCTTGTTCATAAACAGCTCCAGATACTTCAGCTTCGTCAGCTTCCCGATGCTGGTCATGTCCGTAATCTCGTTGTCCGCCAGAATCAGCACCTGCAGGTTGGTCAAAGACTCCAGCCAGCTTAAGTCGCTGATGTCGTTGTGCCCCAAGTCCAGCACGATTAAGTCCGTGCAGTACTGCAGAGGAGCCGCCTTTTCGCTGGTCAAGCGCTTGGTGTTGTTGCCTCCCGCCATGGTGGAGAAGGCAACGGCGTCCGTGGGCACCGCCAGCTTTTTGGTAAGCTGAATGGTCCACACCATCTTGGTCTGGGGGTTCTTTTCCCGCAGATCGGCCAGGGTCTCGTTGGAAAGATTGCAGTAGTGCAGGGTGATTTTGGTAAGCTGCTTTAAAAGGGGCAGTCCCGTGTACAGGCTGTTTATGTCCTTAATGTCCCTGTTGTCCCAGTTCAGCTCCGTCACATGGTGGGCAATCTTCTCCCCGTCCATCTCCGCATAGTAGGCAAAGGCGGTCTGGGGGAAGGCGCTTAGCAGGGCCAAAAGCTCCTCGTTGGTCAGGGGCAATTGGCAGACATCCGCCTCCTTTAAAGCGGGGAAGCAGGCAAGGTAGGCCTGCAGTTCCGCCTCCGTGCCCCGGGTAAAGGTCAAAGAAGCGGCGGCGGAGTCGGAAAGGCCGAAGACTGCGTCCGTCCACAGCACCTGCAGATTGGGGCAGGCTTCCTCCAGCTTGGCTACAAAATCCGTAGACACGGTGCAGGCAATTAAGTCTACGGTCTTCAGCTTGGGCAAAAGGGTATACAGGGCGCAAAGCTCCTCCAAGTCGGGAGCCTTCTCTGCAGGCAGGGTCACTTTCTCCGTCTCCCGGGCTTCCCCAAGGGCGGTGGAAAGGGACACGGTGCCCAAATCCTTTAGGCATTGGGCGGTCTCCATGGTCAGAGGGAGAGCGGAAGCGTCCACCTTTTCCAAGGCGGTAAAGTAGGGCATAGCTCCCTGCAGATCCTTCAGCTCCTCTATGGAGGCCAGGGTCAGCACCTGCGTGTCCATGGGGAAAGCGGTGCCCCCCAGCATCACCTCATATACAAAGGTGCAGTGGGGCATATCCCCCTTAGCTGCAAGCAGGGCGGGGCACACGGCCGCACCCTCCGCCCGTACCTCCTTAAGATTGGAGAAGAAGGGGAGCAGGGCAACGTCTTCCTCCGCAGTCAAGGTGACGGCGTCGCTGATGCTGGACACCTTCCCCCGGGACAGGGGCACCGACCAGATTAAATCCACCGCCGGGTATTGGGCGTTTATGGCCCGGGCTTCCTCCACGGTCAAGTCCGCCTCCAAAGCGGACAGCACCTTCAGGCGGGGGAAAGCGGACAAGGCCTCTTTGTCCACGGCGTCGGCGGTGATGGAACTGCTGTTTTTCAGGTACCGGTGTCCCTCCATGGGGGCAAAGAGAAGGAAAAAGGCGGCGGCGCCCACTGCAAGAAGGGTCAGCAGGGCTATGAGGGAAATCAAAACAGGCTTGGATACTTTCTTCATGGATATCTTGGGTTGCATTTTAAGAAAAGGGGTTCACACAGGTGAGCCCCTTGCTTGTTAGAGTATGTTTCTGGCCTTCAGCTCTGCCCGCAGTGCGGAGACATCCCCGTAAAAGACGATGCCGTCCATGCCCGTGCGAATGCCCCCCTCAATGTTGTAGGGGCTGTCGTCGATGAACAGGCACTCCTCCGGCTTCAGGGAGAACTTTTTGTACAGGGCCTCGTAGATGGCGGCATCGGGCTTAATGACCCCCAGATCGGCGGAGATCACCGTGCCCGCAAAGCAATCCTGCCCGGGGACTCTGGGCCAGTAGGCGTGCTGGCGGCGGCTGGCGTTGGAAAGGAGGTAGAGGGTATACCCCTTATCCTTCAGCTCCCGCACCAGCTCTTCCATGCCCGCCATGGGGCGGATGGGCTCGTCCCAGCGCTCCACCAGCTGACGGACAGCCGGATGCAGGCGGGAAGGAAGGCCAAGGCACATGCGCTCCACGGCCTCCTCTTCATCGTGGGTGCCCCAGTCCAGCTTGACCCAGTCCGTGGACAGGAAGACCCGCTGAAGGAGAATCTCTCTATCCTCCTTAGCCACCCCTGCGGCGTCCATGAACTCCTCCCGGTCAAAGCGCAGAAGCACGTTGCCCATGTCGAATACGATGTTTTTAATCATTATACAATCTTCACCTTTCCCTTGGTCAGTCTAAAGACCAGAACCAGAGAAACAATGGTGGTGACGGTCAAAATGGTGGCCAGAGCCGCTGCCGTACCGTCGCTCATGCGCACTACCTCCTGGTAGATGGCTACGGCGATGGTGGAGGTCTTGCCGCTGTATAGCATGATGGAGCTGGACAGCTCGTTGATGCAGGTGATCCAGCTAAGCACGGCTCCGGACATAATGCCCGGGAGCATCATGCGGGCGGTGACGGTGAAGAAGGTCTTCATGGGGGACACGCCCAGGTTGATGGAAGCCTCTTCCACGAAGGGATCCATCTGGTAGAGGAAGGCGCTGCCCGAACGGACGGTGTACGGTAATTTCCGCACCACATAGGAGATAATCATAATGGCGGAGGTGCCCACCAGAATGAGGGGCTTGCGGTTGAAGGCCACAATGAGGCCGATGCCCAGTACGGAGCCGGGGATAACGTAGGGGAACATAATCAGGGTGTCGATAAGGTTGGCTACCTTCCCCTTCTTCCGCACCAGAATGTAGGACACCAGAATGCCTACGATGACGATGAACACAATGGCCACCAGGGAGAACACGTAGGTATTGCGGATGTTCTGCCCCAGCCGCGCCATAATGGCTCTGTAGTTGTTCAGGTTGATGCCCTTGACCATGCCGGAGAAGCTCCGCTCAATGAAGCTCTGGCACACCACCACAATCTGGGGCAAGAAGGCCAATGCCACCACGATGTAGATGGGCAGGGACACCAGAAACCGCTTCCAGCCGTGAAGCCGGGTTTCCTGGGGAGGACGGAGGGAGCTCATCATGTAGTTCCGCTTGTCCACCACCAGCTTCTGGAAG
>CAYUHW010000086.1:0-6837 GCA_964444605.1 uncultured Christensenella sp.
GACGCCCGCTGAAAAGTCCCGGCACCGGTAGAATCATAGCGGAATCGTCCGGAATCCGTTACCATGCCGGTATACAATGCCTGTGCCGCAATGGCAGGAACTATGAGCCCCTGTTCCATGGCAAAGGCGGTTACCAGTCCGCAACAGCTTTCAAAGGATGTGTCCACTATCTCGGTATCCACGATCTGTCCGCAGAAGATATGGTGATCCATGCGCAAAGCGGCCTCTGCCAGAGTATAGCGGGAATCGCTGATGAGGGCGGGGGAGGAGGTATCCAAAATAATCGCCAGAGCCCCCGTATAGAAACTATCCGGAATTTCCTGAGGAGCAGAATCCTCCATGAAAGCGTACCGTCCCGGGGCATCCCCTACGGCATACACCTCTTTATCCGGAAAATTCGCAAGTAAAATATGTTTCAGTCCAATCTGACTGCCCAAAGCATCTCCGTCCGGACTTCCGTGACGATGAATGATGATGCGATTGTAGCGCGTAATAAGTGCCATGGCCTTTTCAAACATAGATATATCCTCAACTGTTAGAAATATGTTCAGTATACCATGGGGAGATATTTCTGTAAAGACACTTCCCGGTTTCGGTCTTAAAGAAAAGGCCGGAGTCACACTGGGCTCCGGCCAAAATCCAAAAACATATTTTATTCAACGCCTAAGCGCCTTTTCATGGTTTTTTCTACGGCATTGAGAATGTTCTCATACCCTGTACAGCGGCACAGGTGCCCGGAAAGGAGCTTTCTAAGCTGGTCGCGGGTGTACAGCTTTCCACTTTCCAGAATCTCCACGGCGGTCATAATGAACCCGGGGGTGCAGAAGCCGCACTGCACTGCGGTTTCCTCAACGAAAGCCTGCTGAATATCCGACAGTTCTCCGTTGGGACCAAGAAGGCTTTCCAAGGTGCGAATGTTCTTTCCGTCCGCCCATACGGCCAAGTAGATGCAGGAGTTGAAGCATTCACCATCGATGATTACGTTGCAGGCACCGCATTCGCCTACTTCGCATCCCTTCTTAACACTGGTCAGCCGATAATCATTGCGAAGCATATCCGTAAGGGAAGCACGCACATCCACAAAAGCATCTCGTTCCACACCGTTGAGGGTAAAGTGAATCTGTTTCATTTGCGCCATTACAATGCACCTCCGCTAAGCAGAATGGATTCTCTTAAAGCCCGCATGGCAAGCTCTTTGGTCAAATGCAGGCGGAACTCCTTAGTAGCCCGCCAGCTTGTACGAGGATTCACATCCTGTAAAGCCGCTTCACCAAAGGCTTCGACGGTAGCTTCACACACCGGCTGTCCTTTTGCCGCCGCCTCTGCAGAGTGTGCCCGCATGGGAATGGGGCCGGCAACGCCGTAGGCAATGCGCACATTCTCAATGACTTTTTTATCTTCAGATAGCTTTACATTCACCGAGCAGCCGCAGGTGGCAATGTCCATGGCATTGCGCATGGCGTACTTAATATAATGCCCCTTGTAGCCCTCGTAGCTTTCCTTCTTAATGAGAATGGCGGTTTCCAGCTCATTATGAGCAAGGGCCACCTTTCCGGCCTTAATGTAGAACTCCTGAATGGGCACCTGGCGAACCCCGTCAGGCCCCGTGATTTCGATAATGGCATCCCAGGCAAAGAGAGTAGAGGCGGAATCCGCACTGGTGACGCCGTTGCATGTGTTGCCGCCAATGGTGCCGATGTTGCGGATTTGGGGGCCGCCCACCTGATCTACAGCTTCTCCCAGCACGGCAATATGCTCCTGAATCAGCGGGTTCTTGGTTATATGGGAAAAGCTGGTAAGAGGCAAAATGCGCAACGTCCCGTCTTCCTCCATGGAAATGCCCCGAAGAGCATCGATGCCATAGATGCTCACCAGCTCACAACCGGCCAGCTTTCCTTCCCGCATTTTAATGAGCACATCGCTTCCGCCGGCAATGATGATGGCTTGCGGATGCTCCGTCAGCAAACGAACGGCGTCTTCTACGGAAACCGCTTCGTACAGAGCTTTCATATCGTACATAGTGTTCCTCCTCCCTTAGATAAGGCCCTCTTCATGGAAGCGGGCATAAAGCTGATGGGGATTCATGGGCAGCTTTCTGAGGCTGACGCCCGTAGCGTCCATAATGGCATTATGAATGGCAGGCGCCACAGGACAAACGGGGGGCTCGCCCAAGGCTTTTGTGCCGAAAGCGCTGGTAGGCTCGGGATTTTCTATAAAGTCCGCCATAAGATCCGGATGATCCATCATGGTGCTCAGCTTGTAATCCAGCAGATTGTTGTTCAAAGGACGGCCTGTCTTTTCATCATACAGAAGCTGTTCTCCCATGCCGTAGCCAATACCCATGCTCATGCCGCCGTGTACCTGCGCCTCTGCCAGTGCGGGATTAATAAGGTTGCCGCAGTCATGGACGTTGATAATATTCAGCAGCTTGCACTTGCAAAGAGGAATATCCACCTCCACCTCTGCAGCGGCTACGCCGAAGGAATAGGCATTGGTGCGTATGTTGTAAGTGGACTCACTGGTCAAATGCTCGCTCATCTGCATGGAGTACAGCACTTCCGTAGCAAGTTCGCCTAAAGTCATAAGCACCTGATGGTCGGTGGTTCTAATAATATTGCCCTCGACAATGTCCAAATTAAACACGGGCATACGGGTCATGTTGCCGGCGTGCTCCAGAATCTTTTTCTTTAACTCCAGAGCCGTCTGCTTAATGGAGAAGCCGCCCACGTAGGTTTGCCGTGAAGCATAGGCGCCCGTACCAAAGGGGGTAACATCCGTATCCTGATTGGAAACAACATGCACCTTGCTAAAGGGAATGCCCAATACATCTGCAGCCATCTGGGCAAAAGCGGTGTCGGCACCCTGACCGATTTCCGTTTCGCCCATCTGCACCTGAATGGAACCGTCCTGATTGAGTACCATGCGGCAGGAACTGGACTCAAGGCTGATGGGCCAGACCGCCGTATTGTACCAGAACACGGCAATGCCTACCCCGTGGCGAACGGGGCCGGTTTCATTGGCATATTTCGCCTTCTTTTCCCTGTATCCAATGGCCTCCATGGCTTTTTCCATGCACTGGACATGGCTGGGATAGAAATTCACGTTCTTGCTGAATCCATCCGTAAAGCCTACAGGCATGAGATTCTTCTTTCTAAACTCCCATGGATCCATGTGCATGGCGTGGCAAATTTCTTCCACATGGCTCTCCAAAGCAAAGCTGATTTGCGGCATGCCGTAGCCCCGCATAGCTCCTGCCGTAGCCGTGTTGGTGTATACCGTATACACCTTTGCTTCAATGGCATCCGCCTGATAAAGCTGAGAAAAACCGGACTGGGACTTTGACACAATGGAGTGGCCATGGCTGGCGTAAGCACCCTGGTTGGAGAAGCCTTCCATCCAGCGGGCGGCAAAGGTACCGTCGGGACGCACATAGGAAATAAGATGATACTTAATGGCGTGGCGCACCCGTGTGCAGGCAAAGGTCTCTTCCCGGGTCATGTCGTATTTCACCAGTCTTCCGCCCATCTGCCGGGAAATCCAAGCGGTAAGGGGCTCATACAAAGCATCCTGCTTGTTTCCGAACCCGCCGCCAATATACGGTTTTACAATACGCACCTGTCCCCAGGGAATACCCAGGGCCTGGCCCACTACCCGCCTGACTATATGAGGAATTTGTGTGGACGAAACCACAACCTGCTTTCCGGCTTCTTCATAGGAATAGCAGATATGGTTCTCAATATGACAGTGCTGCACCGTAGGCGTTTCGTACCAGCCTTCAAAGCGAAGCAGACCTGGTTCCTGAATCGTTTTTTCAAAATCCCCTTTGGAGAAACTGCTTTGAGCCAGAATATTGTTTTCCACGCCGTCCTCTGCGTGAAGCTGAGGCGCATCTTCCTTCATGGCCGCTATAGGATCCAGCACGAAGGGCAGTTCTTCGTATGTAACCTTTATGGCTCTGACGGCTTGTTCTGCGGCAATCTCGTTCTCTGCTACTACGGCGGCTACATCATCCCCATAATACCGCACATGGATGTTAAGAAGGTTTCTGTCCGCCTTGTCCTGATGATGAGGATCCGTAGACCAAGGATGACCCGCTGTCGGGAACTTTCTTTCCGGCACGTCAAAGCAGGTAAAGATACGCAGTACACCGGGTATTTTTTTTGCTTCTTCCGTGTCAACCGCTTTCACATACCCGTGGGCAATGGTAGAACGGCAAAGCTTGATGACCAGTGCGTTTTTGTCGCACAAGTCCTCCGCATACTTTGCCCTCCCGGTAACCTTGTCATAGGCGTCTACCCGGGGAACACTTTTTCCAACGTACATGAGTGCCTCCTTACTGGATAAATTGCAGAGTGTCTGTATTGAAAAGACCCATATCGGTAATGCGCACATGGGGAATCACCGGCAGGGCAATGAAGGAAAGGGTAACAAAGGGATCTCCATCCGGATAGGAGCCAATGGAGCCGAAAGCATCCAGCAGTTCCTTTTGCCGATTCAGAATCTCCTCCAAAGGCAAATCGCTCATAAGCCCCGCCACAGGCAAGGGGAGGCAAGCCAGAACCTTTTGCCGGCTTACCACAACGAAACCGCCGCTGCAGGCTTCCAGCGCATCCACTGCCGCCAGCATATCCTCATCGTTATCGCCGACCACAACCAGATTATGGGAATCGTGCCCTACCGTGGAAGCAATGGCGCCGCCGCAAATGGTCATCCCCTTGAGAATGCCAAGGCCTACACGGCCGGAAGACATATGCCTCTCCAGTACGGCGGCCTTAAGAAGCTCCGGCGTAGCTTTGAAAAGTCCGTTTTCCTGCTGTACCTCTTCGTAGGACAAGGAGGTAATCAATTCACCCGGAGTAAGATTGAGAACAGGCATTTTCTCCTTTGCGGGCAAATCGAAAATATGCGGTTTTCTGGGAGCCAGATGAATGCTGTTATAAATGCGGGGATCCCGTTTAAGCGCCGTATCTACGCCGGGAACAAAGCGCTGTCCGTTGGTAAACACGGCCTGCACATGGAAATCCTTTAAATTGTCGAAAAGAACAAAATCGGCTCTATAGCCAGGAGCAATGGCGCCGTAGCGGCGCAGTCCGTAGGTTTCCGCCGCATTTATAGTAGCCATCTGTACGGCTTGTATGGGCGAAATTCCGTTTGCCACGGCTCGGCGCAGAATATAGTTGATGTGGCCTTCACGGCGAATATCTTCCAAATGCTTATCGTCGGTGCAAAAGAGCATTCTGCGGGTAGGCAGCTTATCTTCCGCAATGCGGCGCATAATTTCCTCAACACCTCGGCAGGCGGAGCCAAGCCGCAGATGCAGCCGCATGCCTCGATTAAGTTTTTCCAAAAACTCCTCGTATTCGGAGCATTCATGATCCGTCTGAATCCCGGCCGCGCAATAGGCATTCAAGGCATCTCCGTTAAGTAAGGGAGCATGCCCGTCTATGGGGCGATGCTCAAAGAGCTCCAGCTTATCCAGCATCTCCCCGTCCCCTGAAACGGTGGCAACATAGTCCATGACCTCCGCCAAACCAAGCACCCGAGGATGGTTCAAAAACTGCTCCATGTCCTTGGCTACCAGCTTGGCGCCGCTGGTTTCAAAGCTAGTGCACGGCACGCAGGACGGCAGCATGACGAATACAGACAGAGGCAGCCACTCCGTTTGATCCAGTATATACTGGATGCCGTCTGTACCGCAGACGTTGGCAATTTCGTGGGGATCGGCAATAATGGTGGTGGTTCCTTGGCTTAAAATGCATTCGGCAAAGCGGGACGGATGCGCCATGGACGATTCGATGTGGACATGCCCGTCGATTAAGCCCGGGCAAAGATAGGCTCCCTTCGCATCAAACTCCTCTTTTCCGGAGTAAGAGCCGATTCCCAGAATGACGCCGTCCCGAATGGCAACATCGCCTATTTCAACGGTCTCGGTAAACACGTTGACAATCCGGGCGTTTTTAATAACCAGAGCGGCATTGCGGTTGGATGCGTTCAAAATCGCATTGCGTAAGCGTGTTTTCTCCATACTGTTAGAATCCTCCTCCATGTAGTATACCAGCTAACACAAAAAATGTGAATATAAAAAAATAATTTTATTCCCTCTGCACAGCAACTTTTTTTCATGGTATACTGTTGGTGGCAAACAAATCCAAGAACGGGAGGCCTGCTTATGACGACACTCATACAAAACGGATGGCTGGTATTGCCTCAGGGCGTTACCCCGGGAGACATTCTCATTGAGGGATCTGTTATTAAAAAGATTGCACCGCACATTGAGGCGCAAGCCCAGCGGGTATTGGATGCCGCAGGATGCTACGTTTTTCCCGGGTTCATCGATACCCATACTCATTTTGACTTGGAACTTCCCGCAACCACCACGGCGGACAACTTCATTACCGGCACGCAGGCAGCCATAGTGGGCGGCACTACCACGGTGCTTGATTTTGCCACCCAAGACAGAGGCATGACCATGCAGGAAGCCTTGGAAAAATGGCATGGCAAAGCTGCAGGCAGCAGTTGCCACTACGGATTTCACATGGCAGTATCCCAATGGAACCGTGCCCGCATAGAAGAGATTGACTCCATGATTGCCCAAGGGGTTACCTCCTTTAAAATGTACATGGTGTACGATAACATGAAGGTGGACGACGGACAGATGTATGAAGCCGTCAAGCTTCTGGCGGATAAGAACTGCATCGTCGGCGTACATTGTGAAAATGACGATATTATAAAAGCCCGTGTCCGTGAACTGCGCGAGCAGGGAAAGCTGGCTCCCATATATCATGCCCAATCCCGTCCCAATCTGGTGGAGGCAGACGGCGTGGCTCGGCTTATGGA
>CAYUHW010000087.1:0-6722 GCA_964444605.1 uncultured Christensenella sp.
TGACTACACACAAAATTGCGTAGCTTGAGGACCACATAACGTCCACCACGCTCCAGGCCACCATCTCCGAGAGCCTGCTTACATCGCTGACCATGCGGGCCATAAGGTAGCCCACGGCGGTCTTGTCGTAGAAGGCGAAGGACTGCTCCTGCAACTTGCGAAAGCCGTCCTGACGGATGTCGTAGGAGATGTTCATCTCCATTCTGCCGGAGCAGTGGATAAAGCCGAAGGTGCCCAGAGCCTGCACGAAGCACAGGGCGATGTATACGGCCAGAAACCAGCCTGCTCCCTCCGCCTTGCCGGGGAGGATAAAGCGGTCTATGGCATAGCTGCTCAAAAGAGGATAGCAGGCATCGATGACGGCCACCAACAGCATGGACAGCACCGTGCGCACAAGCAGGGATTTATTCTTCAGCCCGTAGGCAAAGAGCTTTTTCCACAGGCTCAGATCGACTTTTTCCTTGGAAAAATCCTGTTCGTTTTCGTAGCTCATGCGAGGTTCCTCCTTTCCAGAGCGTCCTGAATGACGGCGATGCGCCGATAGAGACCCTCCTGCTCAATCAGTTCGTTGTGGGTGCCCTGCTGTACCAGCTTTCCGTGATCCAGCACCAGAATTTTGTCCGCCTCGCACAGGGTGGTAATGCGGTGGGAGATGATGAACACCACACCGTCCCGGCGCATGCTGTAGAGGGCGTCCCGAATCTTGGCATCGGTCTGGGTGTCCACGGCGCTCATGGAATCGTCAAAGATGAGAATGGGCGCCTTCTGCATAAGGGTTCTGGCAATGGCCACCCGCTGCTGCTGGCCGCCGGAGAGGGTCACGCCCCGCTCGCCTACCTCCGTATCGTAGCCCTTTTCAAAGGACATGATGACGTCATGGACGGCGGCGGTTCTGGCGGCTTCCTCTACCTCTTTGTCCGCAGACTCGGGGCGGACGATGCGGATGTTCTCCCGAATGGTGCGGGAGTAGAGAAAGGGCTCCTGCAGAACGATGCCGATGTTCTTGCGCAGATACCCGTGGTCAATGTCGTTGATGTCTGTGCCGTTGATGGTGATGCGTCCATCGGTGCAGGTGTACAGCCGCTGTAAAAGCTGTACAAGGCTGCTTTTTCCCGAGCCCGTGGAGCCCAGAATGGCAATGGTTTCCCCGGGATGGGCGGTAAAGGAGATATCGTTGAGCACCTCTCTGGGGGAATCGTAGCCGAAGCAAACATGGTCAAAGACGATATCCCCGTGGAGATCGCAAACAAGTGCCTGTCCCGGCTCCTCCTCTTTGGGGGCTTCCATAATCTCCGTCAGACGGGTCAGGGATACGGAGCACTTGCCCATGTCCGCCAGAATCCGCCCCAACTGCCGTAAAGGCCAGGTGAGCATGCCCGTGTAGGTGGTAAACAGGGTTACCATGCCCAGGGTCATCTCCCCCTTGGCGCAAAAGAGAATGCCGGCAAAGAGGGTCACGGCAATCTGGGCGTAGCCGATGGCATCGGTCATGGACCAGTACAGCCCCAGCAGATCGTTGAGCTTAAAGTTCTTTTGGCGGTAGGTCTCGTTGAGCTTGGTGAACTTATCGAACTGGTTTCTCTGCTGTCCGAAGGCCCGCACCACCCGCACCCCCGTAAGGTTCTCCTGAATGGCCGTGGAGATGGCGCCCTCGGCTTCATCCGCCTCCTGAAAGTACCTGCGCACATAGCGGAAGTAGACAAAGGAAGCACCGCACAAAAGGGGCATGGTGGCCATGGAGATGCAGGCCATGGCAGGCTTCAGGGAGAACATAATGACCAGTGCAATGATGAACATGGCGCTGGTGCGGAGAATCTCCATGACCTGATTGTTGAGAAAGCGGCGGACGGTCTCCACGTCGCTGGTGCACCGCTGGACCAGGTCTCCCGTGGAAACGTGCTTGTGGTAGTCGTAGGGGACTTCGTTCAAGTGCTGATAGAGGCTGTCCCGCATGGCCTTGGCCATGCCCTCGGAAGCAAGGGTGTTCTGCTTCCGCCGCATATAGGTGAACAGACCGTTGCACACGGTGAACAGCAGGTAGGCAAGGCCGCATAGATACAGATGGGCGGCAAAGTAATCCCGGCCTCCCAGCTTGTCCAAAAGGGGCAGCAGCAGGTCGGGAATGCTTTCAATGTTTCCCTGCAGAACATAGTCCAGAGTGAAGCTGGTGACAAAGGGGGCAAGGTACACGCATAAGGTACTCAGCACCACCAGCAAAAAGGAGGCAATTAAATTATGCCGAAAGCCGTGGAGGCTTCGGAAAAAGAACCGCCATGGGGAAACGGGCTTTTTGTTTTGGTTTATTTGCATTAGATAAAATCCTCGTGGTTAAAGCAGGAAGCATGCCGGGCATGCGGGTTACAGGGCGGGGTATCTCTATTCGTTCCTAAACATAGGAGAATCCTTCCGAAATCCCGCTCATAGAGGCGGGATGAATCAATACATATCCTGGGGGTTGATTTCAATGCGGCCAAGCCCCTCCTCGTGACAGCCGTTTTCAAAGGCGTACACGGCACGAAGGACAGCGGGCAGACGCTTGGTGCGCAATAGCTTGCAGAGAATCTGGTAGCGGTACTGCCCCGCAATGCGGGAGATGGGGGCAGGGGAGGCGTAGAGCAAGAGCAAATCCCCTTCGCCCTCCTTTCCAAGAGCCTGACGGATGATTTTCTCCAGCTCCATGGCGTAGCGCTTTCCCCGCTCGTTGAGGGACGCTTCCTCCTCCCCCTGAACAATCACCCGCAGAAACAGGGAGAAGGGGGGATAGAGGCTCTTTTTCCGCTGGGCAATCTCATACTGGAAAAAGCCCACAAAGTCATGGTTCACCGCAAAGCGCAGGACGGGGTGCTCGGGGCTGTAGGTTTGCAGTACCACCTCTCCGGGGTTCTTGTCCCGCCCCGCTCGTCCCGCCACCTGAGTCAAAAGGTGGAAGGTGCGCTCGGCACTGCGGTAGTCCGGGTAATTTAAGGTGGTGTCGGCGCTGATTACCCCCACCAAGGTTACGTTGGGGAAGTCATGGCCCTTGGCAATCATCTGTGTGCCGATGAGCACCTGAGCCTCCCCGCGGCGGAAGGCGGAGAGAATGTCCTCGTAGGCGTTTTTGGTGCGGACGGTGTCCGTGTCCATGCGCAGGCACTTGATTTGAGGGAAGAACTTTTGCACCTGCTCCTCCACCTGCTCCGTGCCGATGCCGAAGTGCTTGATAAAGGGCTTGCGGCAGTTGGGGCATTCCTTGGGCAGGGGCTGGACGGCACCGCAGTAGTGACAGCGGGTGCGGTTCTCCGACTTGTGGTAGGTCATGGAGATGTCGCAGTTGTCGCACTTGAGCACATACCCGCAGGCACGGCAGGAGACAAAGGTGGAGTACCCCCGCCGATTGATGAACAGCATGGCCTGATGCCCCTCACGAAAGCACTGCCCCAGCAGGGTCAGGAGCTTTTGGGAGAAGATACCGTTGTTCCCCATGAGAAACTCCTCCCGCATATCCTGCAGAAGCACCTGGGGCAACGGGCGGTTCTGCACCCGATGGGGGAGCTCCAGCAGGGTATAGCTGCCGTTGAGAGCCCGGTAATAGCTGAGGAGGGAGGGGGTGGCGCTGCCGAGAAGAATCTTGCCTCCCAGCACGGACATGCGCTTGCGGGCCACATCCAAAGCCTGATATCTGGGAGCGGTCTCGCTTTGATAGCTGCTCTCATGCTCCTCGTCTATGAGAATGAGCTTTAGATTCTCCACGGGAGCAAAGACCGCACTGCGGGCGCCGATGACAATGGGCGCCCGTCCAAGGCGAATCCTCCGCCACTCGTCAAAGCGCTCTCCGGGGGACAGGCGGCTGTGCAGTACGGCAATTTTGTCCCCGAAGCGGGCGGAAAAGCGGCCTACGGTCTGGGGCGTCAGAGCAATCTCCGGCACCAGCACAATGGCGCCTTCCCCACGGCTTAAACAGCTTTCGATGCACCTCAGGTACACCTCCGTTTTGCCGCTGCCCGTTACCCCCCGCAAAAGGGCAATGCGCCCGGGGGCCATGGCTTCAAAGCCCTGCAAGGCCTGAGATTGCTCCTCGGTAAGCCGGGGGCGTCCCTCCTGCAAAGCACCGTAGCCGGGACGGCGGAAGACGGTGAAGCTGTCCTCCTCTATAAGTCCCTTTTTCAGCAAGGGGGCTATGGCGGCGGAGGCTTTGGGAATCATGGCGGCAATGTCTCTGACAGCCATGGGCTGTCCCGACTTTTTCAGCAGGGATACCACTTCCTTCTGGACGGGGCTTTTACAGGCGGACATAAAGGCCTCCGTATCCGCCTCCTCCCTAAGGCGCACCACCCGCTCCTTCTTTTCGTGAACCCGTCCCCCTCGAAGCTGGGAGGGAATCATCAGCCGCAGGGCATCGATGAGCAGGCAGTTGTAGGTGTCCTTCATCCAGTGGGCAAGCTGAAGCTGCTCCTCCGTCAGCACGGGGTAGGGCTCCAAAATGGACAGGATGTCCTTACAGCGGACGCTGTCCTCCAAACCGCTGGTTTCGGACAGGGAGAGAACAAAGCCCTCCGTGGTCTTGTTCCCCTGCCCGAAGGGGAGGGAAACGTGGTGACCCGGGCGTACAGGGAGGGCATCAGGGATGTGATAGGTAAAAGCCCGATCCACGGCTCCGTGGGCAATATCCACTATGACTTTGGCAAACACCTTGGACGCCTCCTTTCCCAGACGCAAAAAAGCCCGCTTCGACTTTACAAAGCGGGCAGAATTCTAAAAAGACCTCAGGCCTCCTTGGGAGCGGTGAGTACGAGCTTGTCTTCGTACAGTTCTTCCACGGCCATGGAGACAGGCTTCTTGTTGCCCAGCTTGTCGGGGTCATCCTGAAGCTGACGAGCCCGAACGGATACGGCGGTCACCAGCATATACCGGCTTCCGGCTTTTTCTACCAGCTCATTGACGGGCGGACGATTCATCATAACTACTTCATACCTCCTTCTAATTTGGAAAGCAGCGCACTGCTGCGGGAAACTTTGCATTTTTCGGCGGCTACAATGGCCTCCATACGGGCAAGGGCCATTTCCACCACATCGTTGACTACCACATAGTCATACTCGGGAATCATGGAGACCTCTTTGGAAGCGGTGGCAAAGCGCTTTTCCACCTGCTCCACGGTCTCGGTGCCCCGTCCGATCAGCCTGGACTTCAGCTCGGCCATGGAAGGCGGCGCAATGAAAATCATGACGGCGTGGGGGAAGGCCTTCTTCACCTTCATGGCCCCCTGGACATCGATCTCCAGAATCACGTCAATGCCCCTGGACAACTGCTCCTCCACAAAACTGCGGGGGGTGCCGTAGTAATTGGTCTCAAAGACGTGCATGTATTCCAGAAACTCGTCCCGCTCAATCATGGCCTTGAACTCCTCCTCCGTTTTGAAGAAGTAGTGGATGCCCTCAATCTCCCCGGGACGGGGGGCACGGGTGGTAGCGGAAACGGAAAGCTTCATGTCTGCATGCCGTTCCAGCAGGGTTTTGTTCAGTGTTCCCTTGCCTACCCCGGCAGGGCCGGATACAACAAGCAGCAGTCCTTCTCTTGATTGACTCATACGGTTCTCCTGTACTTTATATTTCCGCCCCCGTGGGTCGGTTGGGTATCCTTGTTATTCTATGTTCTGAATCTGCTCCCGGAGCTTTTCAATCTCCGCCTTGCAAAGCAGAACCAGATCCGTCAGTGCGGCATCGTTGGCCTTGGAGCCGATGGTGTTGCACTCGCGGTTGACCTCCTGAATGAGGAAGTCCATCTTACGCCCTGCAGGCTCCTGCACCTCCAGCAGCTCGTTGAAGTGCACCAAATGGCTCTTCAGGCGGACAATCTCCTCGTCGATGGCGGCGCGGTCGGCAAAGAGGGCAATCTCCGTAGCCAGGCGGCTTCTGTCCACCTCCGTGTCCTTTACCATCTCCTCAATGCGCTCCGTGAGTTTTTTGCGGTAGTCTTCCGCTACCCCCGGCGCCCGCTTTTCAATGGCGGCGGCATACTCTTCCATGCGCACAATGCGGCTGTGCAAATCCTGCTTCAGCCGTTCCCCCTCTCCAAGGCGCATCTTCAGCAGAGCGTCAATGGCCAGGTGTACGGCCTGCTCCCCCAGAGAAAGAAGGGCCTCTTCGTCCTCGTCGGCGGGGACAATCTCCGTTACATCCGGCAGGGACAAAACTCGGGAAAGGGTCAGATCGTCGGTAAGAGACAAAGCCTCCGCCGCCTTGCGGGCCTGCTGTACATAGGCTTCCATAAGGGGGGTGTCCAGCCGTACGGCACGGGCGTCGGAACGGGTGTTCCGATAGTTGACGAAGACATCGATGTGTCCCCGGCTCAGTCTCTGCTGCAGCGCACGGCGGAAGGGCTCCTCCAACTGACTCAAGGAGCGGGGCAGACGCATGGAAATATCCAGAAACCGGTTGTTGACGGACTTCAATTCCACCGTCATTTCCCGACCGTCCACGGCACAGGTTCCCTTGCCGAAGCCTGTCATACTGTACATTTCATCGCCTCCTTACCTAATTTGACAGTATACCATCTTTACCCCCGAAAAGGCAAGCCCCCAAGCGGAATTCTTTTGGGGAGAGACCGAAAAAACTTTTTGGGCGTATAAAAAGAAAAAGCGGGCTGCCCCGCTTTTCATTCTTTTGCGACCTTATCTGTCTGCCAGCTTGGTGGGTTCGCCGTACTCTACGCCGAAGGTGTCCACCCGCACGCTCTCCATGCTGTCT
>CAYUHW010000088.1:0-6710 GCA_964444605.1 uncultured Christensenella sp.
CCAGAATCCGCACAAAAAGCAAGGTGGGAAAAGGGCGAATCCCCCTATTTTTTACCCATTTCTTAAAAATATTTCCAAATCTTTGCCAAAATATGACGAAAGTATGAACATCCGCCATTTCTCCCCCGTTCCTTTGCCTTTCATTTTGAAAAAGGAGGACGGAATGAAAAAGGGAATTTACGGGTTGGTATTGGCGGGGCTGCCGGTGTTTGGGGCCGGCCGGCCCGCCCCTGAAAAGGAAGCGGCGCAATGCATCAAATCCCACGGTGTACACTCCAGAGGTACGAAAGTGCGCCCTTACCCTTGGGCAAATATGAATTTGCGCCGCTATTTGGTAAAATCCAGGTCATATCTGGTCCCGTGTGATAATAATACCCCGTCGGCAAGTTCAATTTGAAGAATACATGTATTTTCATCTTCAAAATTATTGTGACCGTTATTTACCCACTCGAAAAAAACCGCTTTCATTTTATCTGCACTTTCCGCGTTTTCTTTTTTCCCAAAATAGCCTAAATTTATACCTTTTCCGTTAGCGGTAAACCAGTCTCCCGCAATTGCAGCAAATGGATTTTTCTGAATTTGCTTCATTTTATTTGAAAGTCCATGCGTAAGTGCATAGAAAGAGCCGTTATCGTAAAATGAATTTACATTGCGCACACAGGGCTTATTGTCTACTGTTGTCGCTAATGCAACAATGCTGTCTTTTCCGAATCTTTCCATCATGATTTTTTCTGCATCTGCAGACAATTTAGCCATTTCTTTTTCCCCCATGGAATTCCAGTTTGTTTAACTGATTATAAACTATCATAGGTCGGTTGCGTATACAAGAACAGCCGCAGCAGATTAAACCGTTGCGGCTGTTAACGTTTTTACGGCTGCCGCCCATTTGACGGCAGGGACGTGTTTGGGCTTACTTTTTCTTTACTTCCCCGGAGGCTTTGATGTACTTGGCGGCCATATAGCCCGTGACCTTGGTGCCGGCCACCTTTACATAGTAGAAGTCCCCTTCCTTATAGTAGATGTAGACCTTCTTGCCCTCGTAGTATTCGCCGATGGCCTTGGAGCCGGTGGAGGCTTCCTTGCGGATGGCCAGCTTGCTGGCGGTGATGGTGCCGAGGACGGTATCCTCAGGCTGGTCGGACAGATCCTCCTTGGTTTCCGACTCCGCTTCGCCGAAGTCGCTGGTAAGCTTTACGAAGCGCTTGGCCACATACCCGTACTTCTTGGCGACGTTGACCTTAACAAAGTAGAAGTCGCCGTCGGTGGTATATACGGTCAGCTCCGTGCCCCGCTTCATGTTTTCGATGACGATGGGGGTGCCGGTGCTGGGGCCCTGCCGCAGATTTACATCGTTGCCGGTGAGCTCTGCGCTGGCGGCATTCTTCACCATGGAGTTGGTGGGCTTGCTCAAGGCGTCCGGATCCTTCTTCAGCTCCGGAGTGCCCGCAGGGGCATCGGTGGGAGCGGGGCTGTTGGTAGCGGCCGTTTCGGGAGAGCCGGCAGGCAGATTCCCGCCGTCGGAAGGCGCCGGGGTGGCAATGGGCTGTGTGCCGTCAGAAACGCTGGGGGTAATGACGGGCAGCAGGTTCCCTCCTGTGGAACTGGGCGCATCGCTATGAGCCGCATGGCTGGGCGCAGGGGCCGTGGGGCTCTGGGAGGGCAAATCCACGCTGTCCTCCGCTCCCTTGCAGGCGCCGAAGCAACTGGTAGCCGCCAGCAGAATGATAATGGCAATAAGCAGAATCACCGTGGCGCCGATGGTCACATAGCCCTGGGGCGTAATTCTGTATTTCTTTTTTGACAAAACGAACCCTCCTCTTCTAACAGGTTTCCTTCTTATTATACCTTTTCGGCATTCGGCTGGAAAGGTGTATTTTCGGCTAAATTGTTTCTTTTTCATAAATAATCTTTAAATAAAGATAATTTTGTGCCGATTCCCTTTTTTTGCTTTTTTAGGCAGCTTCCCCCATGGACTTGCAGGGAAAGAACTCTTTACAATGGGCTATAAAACCCAAGGAGGGCTCGAAAAATGCTATCTCAGCTAAACAGTCCCTGGATGTATGCCGTCTGCGGGAGCATCATCGCCGCGGCGGCACTCATCTGCATCCTCTTTCTCGTGCGTGCCTACAGGGAGGGAGCGGCCATGGGCATGGACAAAGCCACTCTGCGCCGCATCCTTGCTTCCGGCGCTGCCTTTTCCCTCCTGCCCAGCGTGGGGATTCTGCTGGGAGTCATCGCCCTGTCGGGGAGCCTGGGCACCCCCTGGCCCTGGATGCAGCTTTCCATTATCGGCGCCCTTCACTATGAGACCCAAGTCGCCCAGGCGGCGGCGGAGCAGGTGGGCATGAGCGCCCTGACCATAGGGGAGATGACGCCTACCAACTTTACCACCATCCTTTTGATTCTGGGCTTGTGCATTATGGGGGGCATGCTTCTAAGCCTCCTCTTTAACGAAAAATATTTAGGCAAGGTCTCCGCAGGCACCCGCAAAGGCAAAAGTGGGGCGGGCTTTGGGGACAAGGCCATGACCGCCATGTTCATCGGCCTCGTCTCCGCCTACATAGGCAGTTATGTGGGCGGCTTTGTTTCGGGGGAGGGATTGTTCACCTTCAGCGGCAATTTTATTCCCCTGTTTGTGGCCGCCGTGTCCGCCGCCGCCATGGGGCTATTTACCTATTTGGAAGAAAAAAAGAACCTCCCGTGGCTGAAGAGCTTCTCCATGGCCGCCAGCATGCTCATCGGCATGGCCGCAGCGGTTCTTGCGGGACAGGTTTTGTAAGGAGGCCATAGATGGAATCTTACACCCGTGACGATTTTGACCGCTACAATCGGCGCACCCACCTTTGGGGACGCTTAAGTTCTCTGCTCATTTTAGTCATGCTGCTGGGGGCCCCCTTCCTTATCGGCGCCCATCTGGGGGGCATGCCCGACTTATCTGCCGCCGCCAGAGCCTTCTTCACCGTGGGGCTGGTTTGGACGGTAAGCCGTGTGGCGGAGTATCTCATTTACACCCCCATACTGGGGGCAGGAGGCGGGTATCTGGCTTTTATCACCGGAAACATCCTGAATTTAAAGCTCCCCAGCGCCGCCAACGCCCGGGACATCGCCGGGGTCAAGGCGGGTACGCCCGAAAGCGAAATTGCCTCCACCCTGTCCATTGCCTCCGCCTCCCTGATGACCATTGCGGTGCTGGCCGTGGGGGTCGTGCTCCTTGTACCCCTCCAGCCCCTGCTCCAGAGCCCCGCCCTGCAGCCCGCCTTTGACTGCGTGGTGCCCGCCCTCTTCGGCGCCATGGCCTATAAATACTATCGGGGGAACCTGTCCTTGGCCGCCCCGCCTCTGCTGCTCATGTGCCTGCTGTTTGTCTTCATTCCCTCCCTCATCGGCTCTGCCAGCATGATGATTCTCCCTGCAGGAGGCCTCTCCATTGCCCTTGCCTATCTGCAGTTTAAAAGGAAAGCAAAATAAAGGCTATTTTATACCTCTCCTTGCGCCGCCCCGGGATTTATGTCCCCGAGGCGGCTTTTCATTGACTTCCCCGAGAGAAGCTTCTATAATATTCTTATTAAAAACAAGGAGATTTCCGCAAATGCTTTCTCAACTGAACAGTCCCCAGATGTACGCCATCTGCGGGGGCATCATTGCCTTTGTGGCGGTTGTATGCGTGGTGTTCCTCATTAGAGCTTACCGTGCAGGGGTGGCCATCGGCATGGACAAAACCAAGCTCCGCCGTGCCATCACCTCCAGCGCCACCTTCTCCCTTCTGCCCAGCGTAGGGATTCTGCTGGGGGTCATCGCCCTGTCCGGGAGCCTTGGCACCCCCTGGCCCTGGCTGCGGCTGTCCGTCATCGGCGCCCTCCACTATGAGACCCAGGTGGCTCAGGCGGCGGCAGAGCAGGTGGGCATGAGCTCTTTGTCCATGGCCGAAATGACGCCTTCCGCCTTTTCCACCATCGCTCTGCTTATGAGCGTGTGCATTATGTGGGGCATGGTGCTCAGCGTGTTCTTTAACAAGAAGTATTTGAACAAGCTCACCGGCGGCACGAAGAAGAGCAGCGGCGGCGGCGCAGGCTTTGGGGACAAGGCCATGACCGCCATGTTCATCGGCCTCGTTTCCGCCTACATCGGCAGCTATATCGGCGGCTTTATCTCCGGGGAGGGGCTGTTCACCTTCTCCGGCAGCATCATTCCGCTCATCGTGGTGGCCGTGTCCGCCGCTGTCATGGCGCTGTTTATCTATCTGGAAAAGAAGAAGAACATGGCATGGCTGGAGAGCTTCTCCATTGCCGTGAGCATGCTCATCGGCATGGCCGCAGCGGTGGTTGCGGGACTGTTTATATAAGGAGGGCGTACCATGGAATCTATGCATCGTGATTATTTTGAACGCTACAATCGGCGCACCCATACCATTGGCCGCCTGAGCTCCATCATCGCCCTCATTATGCTGGTGGGCGCCCCCTTCCTCATTGGAGCTTTCTTGGGCGACATGCCCGACATCGGCGCCGCCGCCAAGGCCTTCCTGTCCGTTGGTCTGGTGTGGACGGTCAGCAGTGTGGTGGAGTTTCTGGTCTACACCCCCATGCTGGGTGCAGGCGGCGGGTATCTGGCCTTTATCACCGGGAACCTTATCAACATGAAGATCCCCTGCGCCGTCAACGCCCGGGACATCGTAGGCGCCAAGACCGGCACCCCGGAAAACGAGATCATCTCCACCCTGTCCATTGCCGCCTCCTCTCTGGTGACCATTGTGGTGCTGGCCCTGGGCGTACTGCTTCTTGTACCTCTTCAGCCTCTGCTCCAGAGCCCTGCCCTGCAGCCCGCCTTTGACTGCGTGGTGCCCGCCCTCTTTGGCGCCATGGCCTACAAGTATTACCGTGGGAATCTGAAGATTGCCGCCGCACCGCTGCTGCTCATGTGCCTGCTGTTTGTCTTCATCCCCTCTCTCATCAGCTCCACCAGCTTGATGATTCTCCCCGCCGGCGGCTTGGCCATTGCCATTGCCTACATGCAGTTTAAAAAGGAGGCAAAATAAATGCTCTGGATTTTATGGATTCTTTTAGGCCTTCTGGCCCTTCTGCTCCTGATTGCCGTGGTGCGCACCCTGCTGATGCCCGGCAAAAAGTCGGAATACGTCGCCCCCGAGGCCGATGCCTACGCCATGGAGCTGGCGGAGAAGCTGTCCAAAATGATTCGCTGCGACACTACCTCCCACGCCAACGTCTATGAGCCCGAAAAGTTTGAGGCCTTCCACAAGGTGCTGGAGGAGCTGTTCCCTCTGGTACATGAGAAGCTGGAGCGGACGGATATTGACGGCAACCTCCTCTATTACTGGAAGGGAAAGAGCAGTGAAAAGCCCATCCTCCTTATGAGCCATCAGGACGTGGTTCCCGCCGAAGGGGAGTGGAAGCATGCCCCCTTCTCCGGGGACATTGCCGAGGGCAAGGTCTGGGGCCGGGGTGCGGCGGACACCAAGTGCTCCCTTATGGCCTTCTTCCAGGCGGTGGAGGAACTGCTGGAGCAGGGCTACACCCCTGCCTGCGACGTGTATCTGGCCTCCTCCTGCACGGAGGAGTGGGCAGGAGACGGGGCGCCCAAGATTGTAAACGAGCTTAAGCGGCGGGGCGTAGAGCTGTTTTTGGTCTGCGACGAAGGCGGCACCATTATCTCCGAGCCCGTTGGGGGCATTAAGGGCAACTTTGCCATGGTGGGCATCTTCGAAAAGGGCAAGGGCGATGTGAAGTTCACCGCCCGCTCCAACGGCGGCCACGCCAGCACCCCCGGCAAGAACACCCCCATTGCCCGCCTGGCGGCCTTTGTCCACAGCGTAGAGACCCATTCCCCCTTTAAAAAGAAGTTCTCTCCCGAAGTTAAGGCCATGTTTGAGGAGCTGGCTCCCTACGCTCCCTTCCCCCTGAAGCTGGTCTTCGGGAACCTGTGGCTCTTTGCCCCCATTCTCAAGGAGGTCATGGGCAGCATCAGCGCCCAGGCAGGGGCCATGCTCCAGACCACCATTGCCTTTACCACCCAGACCGGCTCCGATGCCTGCAACGTTCTGCCCCAGGAAGCGACCCTGGGCGCCAACATGCGCTTTATCCCCCATCAGGGCGAGAAGGAGAGCTTGGAGATCATCCGCAAGCTGGCGGCCAAATACAATTTGGAGATGGAGGTGCTTCACTCCAACGACTTTACCCCCACCACGGACATCCACGGCGATGCCTACAAAAAGGTGGAGGAGGCCATTCACCGTGCCTTCCCCGGCCTGCCCGTGTCCCCCTATGTTATGACCGGGGCTACGGACGTCCAGTTCTACCAGAGCGTGTGTAAGAGCTGCCTGCGCTTTGCCCCCGTGATCTACGGCCCCGAGCAGATGAAGGGCATGCACGGTCTCAACGAGAACATCGAATACAACTGCCTCCCCGGTGCCGTGCGGTTCTATGAGAACCTCATTCGGGTACAGGAGTAAGCCCGCAGAAAGAAACCAAGCCACCATAAGAACCCTGAAAATCCTCCGTCCCAGGGCTATGGAGGCCTCCGCCATGAAGCTGACCGTTGAAGCGGACGGCCATCCCATTGGCAAGGTGGGTAACGGCAAAGAGATTTCCGCCGAGATAGATGTCCTGCGCCCCTGCGGCGCAACGGCGGGAAAGACCCGCACCGCTTCCAACGGGTATGCGTTAAACTAAGAACCGACCCATATAAAAACAGCAGGG
>CAYUHW010000089.1:0-6704 GCA_964444605.1 uncultured Christensenella sp.
TACATGACCCCCACAAGGCCGCTGCCGATCTGGGTGGCCAGGCGGATGCGCTGGCTTTCGCCTCCCGACAATGTTACGGCAGAGCGGGACAAGGTGAGATACCCCAGCCCCACGCTGTTGAGAAAGGTCAGTCTTGCGTCCAGCTCTCTGGTAATCTGCTGGGCAATCATGGCGTTGCTCTGGGACAATTCCATGGAGTCAATGAAGGCCTTGGCCTTGTATACGGGCATTTCGCTCAGTTCTGCGATGTTTTTCCCGCAGACGGTGACGGCCAGGCTCTCCGCCTTCAGCCGCCGCCCCTTGCACTTGGGGCACACCACATGGGACATGTACTCCTCAATCTCCGTGCGGCTGTATTCGCTGGTGCTTTCCTTGTACCGACGCTCCAGATTGGGAATGATGCCCTCAAAATCCGTCAAAAACTTGCCCCCGGCATAGGCGCGCTCATAGACCACCTCAATCTTCTCCTTCATGCCGTAGAGAATGGCCTCCTGCACCGCCTTGGGCAGTTCCTCAAAGGGGGTATCCAAATCCGCCTTCAGCCCCTTTTTCTCATTGAAATACTTGCACAGAGCGGAAAGATACATATGGGCCATGGACTTCCCCGTGGCGCTGTTCCAGCCGGGCACGTTGATGGCCCCCTCCCCCAGGGTCTTTTTTCCGTCCGGCACCACCAGATCCCTGTCGATTCTCATCAGCTCCCCCAGCCCCATGCACTCCGGGCAGGCGCCGTAAGGGTTGTTGAAGGAGAAGGAGCGGGGCTCCATCTCTTCCAGAGAGATGCCGCAGTCCGGGCAGGCGTAGTTCTGGGAGTACAAAGTATCCTCCCCGCCCACCACGCTGACGGTGCAAAGGTTTTTCCCCAGACGAAAGGCCGTTTCCAAGCTGTCGTTCAAACGGCTCTCCACCCCTTCCTTGACCACCAGCCTGTCCACCACCGCTTCCACGGTGTGCTTGATGTTCTTGTCCAGGGCGGGTACTTCCTCCAAATCGTAGACCTCCCCGTCTACCCGCACCCGCACGAAGCCTTCCTTCTTCAGCCCCTCCAACAGCTTTACATGCTGTCCCTTCTGTCCCCGCACGCAGGGGGCATTGATTTGAATGCGGGTGCCACGGGGCAAAGAAAGCACCTTGTCCGCCACCATGTCCACGGTCTGCTTCTCAATCACACGGCCGCACTTGGGGCAGTGGGGGGTGCCGCAGCGGGCATAGAGCAAGCGCAGATAGTCGTGAATCTCCGTCACCGTGCCCACGGTGGAGCGGGGGTTTCGCCCGGAGGTCTTCTGGTCAATGGAGATGGCGGGGGAGAGACCCTCGATGGCGTCCACCTCGGGCTTGTTCAGCTGTCCCAAAAACTGGCGGGCGTAGCTGGACAGGCTCTCCACATACCGCCGCTGCCCCTCGGCGTAAATGGTATCAAAGGCCAGTGAGCTCTTTCCCGAGCCGCTGACCCCGGTAAACACAATCATTTTATTTCTGGGCAGGGTTAAGGACACATTCTTCAGATTGTGCTCCCTGGCCCCCTTAATCACAATTTCCTTCAGTTCCATAGTCTCTTCCTGTTTTATGTCTGCCCGAAGTATATCACGAACTTTTGTTCGTGTAAAGAGGTTTCTGCATCGGATGGCCGCCGCTTTTCCCTCTTCACTCTTCTCTCTTCTCTTCCCTCTGTCTATCCAACCACCACGGCGTTGGCCATAGCGGAGATGCACAGGCCCCGCCCTTCGTCATGCATGCCCTCGGTGGTGGTGGCCTTCAGAGAGACCTGCTCCGGGGAAATTTCCAGATCCCGGGCAATATTCTCCCCCATAGCCTGAAAATGGGGGTTCAGCTTGGGTCTTTGGGCGATGACGGTGGCGTCTATATGGCTGATGACAAGGCCGGCCCCTTTCAGCTTTTCCCCCACCCGTCTTAAAAGCACTCTGCTGCTGATATCCTTATAGGCAGGGTCTCTGTCGGGGAAGTTTTTGCCGATATCCCCCATGGCCGCCGCCCCCAAGAGAGCGTCCATAATGGCGTGCAGAAGCACGTCGGCGTCGCTGTGTCCCAGCAGTCCCTTTTCAAAGGGGATGTCCACGCCCCCCAGTATAAGTTTGCGGTTTTGTGTGAGTATGTGGGTGTCGTACCCCGTGCCGAAGCGGGTGCGCCCCACCTTTTTTACCGCCCAGTCCCAGTCTGCGGGGGTGGTGAGCTTGCGCCCCTCCTCACTGCCCTCTACCAGAGAGAGCCTGTCAAACTGTGCGGCGTACAGGGTGGCATCGTCCGTAGCCCGCCCCCCGCGGCGAACGGCATAGGCCGCAGAAATCTCCCCGAAGCGGAAGCACTGGGGGGTCTGGGTTCTCCACAAAAGCTCCCTGTTTAAAGGGAGAATCTCCTCATCGCCTACGGATAGCACCGTGTCCGTCACCTTCAGGGCCGCCACGCCGCTGCCGGTCTTTTCCGCCGCTTCCAGGCAGTTTTTGACCACTTGGGCAGGCATGAAGCACCGATCGGCATCGTGAATGAGGACAATGTCCTCCTCCTTTGCCCGGCAAGCCGTAAGGGCGTTTTGCACGGAGTTTCTCCGCTCCTGCCCCCCTTCGCAGAAGGTCACGGGGAGAGGCCAATGCAGGCTCTCGGCAAAGGCACGGTTCCCCGGATTCACCGTCACTACCAGCCGCCGGGCGCCTCCCTCCTTAAGCAAAAGGGCACTGCGCTCCATGGCCGTTTTTCCCCCAAGGGGGGTGGTCAGCTTGTCAAAGCCCATGCGGGCAGAGACCCCGCCGCACAAAAGAATGCCGATGGCCTCCATTTCAGCCCTCCAGCACGGTATAGAGGCTGTCGGCCTCCTCCTTGCGCACCACCTCGGGGGTGGCGTTGACCCGCACGATAAAGTGCTTGCCCCCCAGCAGGATGTCCAGGGTGTCCCCGGGTTTTACCTCTGCAGAGGGCTTGGAAATTTTGCCGTTGATGGCAATGCGCCCGGCACCAGCGGCCTCGTTGGCCACGGTACGGCGCTTGATGATGCGGGATACCTTCAAAAATTTATCCAACCGCATAGAAATTCTCCTTTATGTCTTAATGGGATGGGCCTCTTTGCCCGTTTTTTCTCTCTGAGTGAAATTTTTTTCTTATGACGGAAAACTTAACGGGTTTATTCCGCCATGAAGTCAATCCCTCCGATTTGCCCGCCTTGCTTTAAAAACCACCTCCCTTTACACAAGGGAGGCGAAGGGAAGCAGAAGCCTTTTTCAAAGTCAAAAGCTGAGTTGCGCACAGGCCTCTTCTCCCCGCTTGGCTCCCCTCTCTTCACTCTTCTCTCTTCACTCTTCACTCTTCTCTTTTTTCTCCCCTCACAGCACCCCCAGGGCCTGCATGAGGATGACGGCTGCGCCCAGCACCCCCGTATACAGGGCAAAGGGCCACAGCTTTTTGTGCTTGATAATCTTCAGCATCCAGTTCACCGCAAAGTACCCGGTGACCCCCGCCGCCAGCATACCCACGAGCAGGCAGGGGAGGGACACCCCTATGCTCCCTGCCTCTACGGCGTCCTTGACCTCCAGCACCGCACCCCCCAGAATGGCGGGAATGGACATGAGGAAGGAGAAATCCGCCGCCGCCTTTTTGTTCAAAGAGGCAAACATGGCTCCCGTAATGGTGGAGCCCGAGCGGGAGATGCCGGGAAGCACCCCCACCGCCTGCATACAGCCCACAAGCAAAGCATCCCGGTTGGTCATGGCCTTCATGGGCCGCTTTTTCTCCTTCCTTTCAGACAGATAGTCGCTAAGCAGCAGCAGTCCCGTGGTCATAAGGAAGCACACGCCCAGATACGCCCCCTCATTGGCCTGATCGTAGAAGGTCTTAAAGGGCTCAATGAGTTTAAACACCAGAGCAATGCACACCGTGGGCAAGGTGGCGATGATCAAATGCAGCACCAGCTTCTGGAAGGGCTGCTTCAGCACCTTTAAGATGGTCTTTCTGTACACAATGCACACGGAAATCAGCGTGGCCACATGGAGCATCACCGTAAAAAAGGCGCCCCCCTGGTCTTCCCGAATCCCCGCCAGATTCTGCAAAAGCAACAGGTGTCCCGAACTGGACACGGGCAAAAACTCACACAGCCCCTGTACAACGCCCAGAAGCAGGGCAATCCAAACGGTCATTCTCTCTTCCTTCTTTCTCTTAAAACTCTCTTAAAACTTCTGTCCGCTTTTATTCTATGACGGCAAACTCCCGTAAAAAGCGGATATTCACAAATCCCACAATATCGCCCACGGACACGCACCCTAAGCTTCTGCTGTCCAGCCCGTACTGCCGATCGTCGCTCAAAACGAACACGCACCCATCAGGCACCGTGTCCGAAACAAAGTTTTCCCCCTGCACCGGGGCATAGGCGCTTTCCTCCAGCAAATACACCCCGTCAATATAGATAAACCCCTCCTGACAGGAGACCTTTTCCCCCTCCAGGCCGATGACACGGCGGATGAGCAGCTCCCCATCGGGGCCAAAAAAGGCCACCAAATCCGTTCTCTTGGGGCGGCGGACGTGCTTGCCCACTCTGTCCACCAGCACCATGTCCCCCGTCTGCAAGGTGGGCGCCATGGCATTATTCCCTATGCTGACCCCCACAAAGCACACGAACAGCAACACATACAAAACCCCCAGGGCCAGCATGGTGGAGATGCACCAGCGCCAGAAGGTGTGGGTGCGGTGGATTTTTTTCAGCCTGTCTCTGCGGAGCATAAAGGGCTGGGTCTGCTTGCTTTCTTCCATATGCATCAATAGGCCCAATGGCCAAAGGTTCTGATTTGGGACAAAGGCAGGATGCGGCAGCGCACCCTTCCCAGCACCTTCTCCTGAGGGATACAGCCTACCTCGGGGTGGGTGGAGTCCTTGCTGACCAGGCGGTTGTCCCCCAGCACAAAGATTGTGCCTTCCTCCACCACCCAGCTTCCGTCATGGTTGTTTCTGGGCACACGGGTTAAATACCCCTCCTGCAGGGCTTCCCCGTTGATGTACACCTGCCCGTTGATAATCTCTACCCGTTCCCCCGGCAGGCCGATGACCCGCTTTACGCAGGTGTGATCCCAGGTCCCCGGGTAGTAGCAGATGACCACGTCCCCCCGCTCCATGGGGGAGACGATGTAGGAGAGCTTGTCAAGGAGGATGTAGTCCCCCTCCTGCAGGGTGTCCTCCATGGAGGAGCCCCGCACGTCTGCAGGCTCGCCGATTACCGCCCGCAAACACAAGGCCAGAAGCACCACCATAATAAGGCCGGCAAAAAAATCCAGCTGCCGCCAGAAGAGCCCTCCCTGAATCTTGTCGTTCCGCTGATCCAGATACTGCCTTGCCTGGCCTTGGGTAAAGTTTTTCAGCTTATTCCCCGTCTTCAATCTGCGCCTCCGGTGCCTTCTCCAGAATTTTTTTACTCATGCGCACAAAGTCCTGCCGATCCAGCATCACAAGGCGGCCGCACTTTGCGCACTTTATCTTAACGTCCGCCCCCGTGCGCACAATCTCCCACCTGTTTTCTCCGCAGGCGTGGGGCTTTTTCATCATAACCAGGTCATGAAGACAAAACTCCGTTACCATGTTCTCTCCTTATTATATGCACCTTGTGGACAGCTTTACTGATAGCGGATAAACTTATCCACCGCCTCCGCCGTCTGCTGTGCCTTTTCCTCCCAGAAAAAGTGCCCGGCGTTGCGCAGGGTGAAATAGTACCCGTGCTGAATGCGCTTCTTCCACCAGTGAATGTATTTGATGGGCTGCCAGCGGTCCATCTCCCCCCAGACCACGAACATTTCGTGCTCCAGCTTGTCAAGATCCCTGTCTACGGCCTCCAAGTCGTAGTTTCTCAGGCAGTACATAAAGGACTGGCGGGAGGCGTAGCTGTCGCTGGTCTTGTAATACTCCCGAAAGACCTCCTCCGTGCAGGCGGTGCCGTCATAGTAGGCCGTAGAAAGCTCCCGCCGATACTCCTTCTTCCCGTACAGCTCCCGGGCAATGGGGCCGATAAAGGGGGCGGCCATCTGCCGGATGCGCCGGGGCATCTTGGCGGTCACCTCCCCGGGGCACAAAAGGGTCAGCTTCCCAAAGCGCTGGGGGGCCTGCTCCACGGCGGCAAGAAGATACCCGCAGCCCAAAGACGCCCCCACGGCGTGGGCGGCCTCCAAACCGATGGCGTCCATAAACTTAAGAATAACGCTGCCCATCTCCTCCATGGTGTAATCGCAGGTAATGGGGCGGCCGGAAAAGCCGAAGCCGGGCAGATCCAGGGCAATGACCTTGTACTGCCGCCTCAAATAGGGAAGCAAATTCCGCCAGGTATACATGCTCTGCCCCACGGAATGAACCAAAAGCAGGGGCGAACCCTCCCCGATGACAAGATAGTGTATGGGGCATTTTTCCCCCTTGCCGTCCCAGCCGGGAAGGTCAACGGTGGTCATTTCTCCCACCATCTGGGAGTTTACCAGCTTTCCGCCTGTTTCCATGCGCCCTGCTCCTTTCCAAACTCTTATTATAAAGACCCTTTCTCTTCCTTCAGACAGTATACACCCTGCCCGTGTCTCAAAATTCTCAGAAAACTATCTTTTCCTTGCTGAAAACTGAATTCAGCGTTGGCTCCCTTTATGCCGCATGGCTCCCCTTATTGGCAAGGGGAATTGCAAAGCAATTCGCCCCGACCCCGAAGGGGGCAAAACCCACCTGTGATGGGTTTTGAG